>CP155570.1:3847500-4144804 GCA_041428575.1 Sporomusaceae bacterium ACPt | reverse complement strand
TTTAGCTGTTCAGTCCTTTCTAATTTTAGATGGTTTTCCACAAAGCGTAATAACGATTAACATAAGTTATCCACAAAAATATCAACAATTGTGAATAAGTTTTATTCAGATGGGGTTTAGGGCGAAAAAAAAATACAACGGCGGTACATAACAATCCCGCAAACGTGTATTGTCAAGTTATAAACCTCTGTGGATAAATCTGTGAATAATCACATTATTTTGTGGATAAATTATAAAATATGTATATAAGACCATATTATCTGTAAATAGGTGTTGATAACTTCGTATATTTTATATTAACAAATCATGTGCCAGTTATCAACAAGATATTTTCTTTTGCGACTGAAAGCAGCAGAATTTATCCACAGATATCATAAATTGTCGTTGTCAATATTCTTGACACGCTGCCTTGTGCTAGTCTATAATCTATACTAGTGAAATTTTGTAGATTTTAATGGGCTTTCTCCGGTTTATATAAGGAGGTGTTTAACAGTGAAACGTACTTACCAGCCTAATACATTGTGGAAAAAAAGAACTCATGGTTTCCGTGAGCGGATGTCAACAAAAGGCGGCCGACTTGTACTTAAGAGAAGGCGGGCCAGAGGTAGAAAAAAATTGTCAGCATAGTAGGCCGCTAAAGTGGCCTATTTTTTCCATTTCGTAGTAAAAATTTTTATGAACCGGATGATTACTATGGTCAAAAGGTTTAAATTGCCTAAATGTGGCAGACTTTGTCAAAATAAGAGCTTTCAGGCAGTATATCGTTCTGGCAGGTCATATGCCAACAAATATCTGGTCATTTATGTCCTGCCTAATCAGTCTGCCTGTCGTCGGGTTGGCTTCGCCGCCGGCAAACGATTAGGGACAGCTGTTGTGCGCAATCGCTTAAAACGGTTGATGCGGGAAACATACCGGCTGCACCAGGCGGAACTTATTAATGGTGTTGACTTGGTGCTTGTGGGACGTCAGCCGCTTATAAACGCAGGATTGGAACGAGTAAGGAAAGCTTTTTTGGAATTGGCTGCTAAAGCTAAAATTATGGCAGGACAATTATGAAAAAAATAGTTACTGTAATGATTATTGGCGCTATTAAGTTTTACCGGTTATTTATTTCACCGCTAAAACCGCCGAGTTGCCGGTTTATACCTACATGCTCTGAGTATGCGCTAATGGCTATCGAAAAATATGGGGTAGCCCACGGCGTGATCATGGCTGTGCGGCGTATTTTGCGCTGTCATCCTTTTCATCCTGGTGGGTATGATCCTGTTTAAATAAACATCCAATTATTTGCAGGAGGGAAAGTTTTTGGATTTTTTAAGCAATATTATGCAAAGCGCGTTGACATTCTTTTATAATTTGACAGCTGGTATGGGCTTTGCAAGTTATGGCTTAGCCATAATTCTTTTGACTATTGCCATTAAAGCTATTTTGTATCCGCTTACTGTCAAACAAGTAAAGTCAATGAAAGCTATGCAGGAAATTCAGCCCAAAATGAAAGAATTGCAGGAAAAATATAAAGGTAATCCGGAAAAACTTAATAAAGAGTTGGCTATCTTGTATAAAGAAGCCGGTGTTAATCCGCTGGCCGGATGTTTGCCGCTCCTTGTGCAAATGCCGTTTTTGATTTCCATTTTCTTTGCTATCCGCGACTACCATTATGTTCAGCAGCCGCCAAGTTTTTTGTGGATGACAGATTTGGCCCAGCCTGACCATACATATATTTTGCCGGTACTGTCAGCACTTACTACATATATTCAACAAAAGCAGACTACTTCGGAAATGAATCAGCAAGCCAAAATGATGATGGTATTCATGCCGCTGTTTATCGGCTATATTAGCTTGAATTTCCCGGGTGGCTTGGTTCTTTATTGGGTAGTCAGCAATCTTTTCCAGATTGGTCAGCAGTGGTTTATGTACAGGAATGATCCTGCGGTTGTTCGTAAGGAGGCACGCTAATTATGCTTGGTAAGCTTACTGTTACGGAAAAAACGGGAAAAACTATTGATGAAGCTATTAGTCTGGCATTGGCTGAACTGGAGGTAAGTCGTGACCGGGTTGATTACGAAGTATTGGAAGTACCTAGTAAGGGACTGTTCGGGTTTATCGGTTCCAAGCTTGCGAAAGTACGGGTTACTGTTCGTCCGATAGATCCGGTAGAGGAAGCGCGTCTGTTTCTGAATCAAGTTTTTAAAGCCATGAATATCGCTGTGCATATGGAAAAAATGACTCACAACGACCATGTCGTAATTAATTTGCGCGGTGATGATCTAGGGGTATTAATCGGCAAGCATGGTCAGACCCTTGATGCCTTACAGTATCTTACTAATCTTGCCGCTAACCGTGATGCTGATGAACGTTGCCGGATTATTCTTGATGTTGAAGATTACCGCAAGCGCCGGGCAGAAACGCTGTCCCGTCTGGCAATGCGTTTGGCAGATAAAGTTAAGCGCCGGGGTGAACGGGTAGTGCTTGAGCCCATGAGTCCGCAGGAACGGAAAATTATCCACATGGCGCTCCAGAATGATAATAGAATAGTAACTTACAGTGAAGGCGACGAGCCATACCGTAAAGTGGTTATTGCGCTGAAAAAATAGTTGAAAACTAAAAAGCCGGAGACAGCATCTCCGGCTTTTTTTATTGCCAACCGCCCGCGAAGTAAGACTGTTTCCAGGCGGCGACCCAGCTTTTCCCGGCGGGAACACGCTTTTAAGATAATACTGTAGTATTGGTGTTCACAATCCATGCAGGCACCTCTCTTTCGCCAATATTGTACACTGATGTTGCAACATTGACAATAATAAGAAAAGCGAAAAATACCTTGATTTATAATTATGGTAAGGTTTATGATAATAACGTTGCAATAATTATAATAGGAGATGTTGTTTTGGAAAGTATTAGTCCGGAAATTATCGTATTTTTGCTTGTGGCCGGTTTTATTGCGTCTTTTATTGACTCGGTAGTCGGTGGGGGCGGGTTGATTTCGCTGCCGGCGCTCATGTTTACCGGCTTGCCGCCCAGTGTAGTATTGGGTACAAATAAGATTGCCGGCACTATGTCATCAATGACGAGTACGATCTCTTTTTTACGCTCGGGAAAAGTTGATTGCCGCCTTGTCATATGGTTGTTTCCTTTATCATTTGGTGGCTCCGTTCTTGGCGCATATACTGTGAGGCATATTCCGCCTGAATTTTTAAAGCCGCTGGTTGTTATTTTGTTAGTCGCTGTTGCTGTTTACACAGTTTTAAAAAAAGACTGGGGTAATGAGTCAACGTACCGGGGACTAACTAAAAAAACTGCTTTTTTTGCGGCGGTAGCTGCCATTGGTCTGGGGTTCTATGACGGATTTTTCGGGCCGGGGGCTGGTTCGTTTTTAATTTTTGCGTTTTTGCTTTTGGGGTTTGATTTTGTTATTGCGGCCGGTAATGCCAAGGTAATGAACTTTGCCAGCAATATTGCCGCTGTGTTAACATTTATCTGGTTGGATTCTGTTAATTTTCGCTATGGCCTTATTATGGGCGGGGCGATGATTGTCGGGGCGATTGTTGGTTCGCGTCTGGCTATTAAAAGCGGCGCAACCTATGTAAGGCCGTTATTTATCGGTATGACAAGTTTGTTAATTGGCAAGCAGCTATGGGACTTGATGATGAAATAATGCAGCAGCAGTGTTTAAAAAACGACTACCCGTAAAACGGGTAATCGTTTTTTGCTTACAGGATAAGTTTATCTACAAGGTCAATGAGTTGGTCTATTTCTGGTTTTGATACCTGTCCGTTAGCGCCGATTGACTGCCCTTTTAGCCGCATTTCTTCATTGATGAGGGAGGAGAAAATAACTACCGGTAGATGCTTAAGCTTATCGTGGTCTTTGATGCGTTTGGTAAGGTGATGGCCGTCCATTTGTGGCATTTCAATGTCGGTTATGATCATTTGGATTTTGTTCTCAATGGGTTCATTACTTTTTACTAAATTTTCAATTTTTTGCCATGCTTCCTGACCGTTCTCAGCTAAAATGATGTTGGCGTAGCCGGCTGCGTGCAAGGTGCTTAACAGCAGGTCGCGTAGCAGTTTGGAATCTTCGGCTACTAAAATAGTTTTATTTTTGCGCATGTTTGTAATGGTGGAGACTGCCGGTACAACTTGGTTAAATTTTTCATTCATTTCCGGATTGATGTCAGCGACAATTTTTTCAAAGTCAAGAAGTACGACCATTTTGTCGGCCATTTTGATGATACCGACAACCATATCCGAGTTTGCGATATGAGGAGGTGGCTCCATTGCTGTCCAGGAGATGCGGTGAATCCGGGAAACTTCATCAACAAGGAAGGCAACATAATAATTATTGAGCTCGCTTACAATAACTTTGGGCGAGTCAGTGGACGATTGAGTGCCAAGGCAACGGGGCAGATTAACCAACGGCATTACCCTACCGCGTAATGTAAAGATGCCGTCAACCCATGGATGGACATTAGGCATTTTAGTAACAGGTACCGGGTTAATTACTTCCCGTACTTTTGCTACATTTATGCCATAGCTGACCGGACCTATGGAAAATTCAACTATTTCAAATTCGTTAGTGCCGGTTTCAAGCAAAATACCCTTTTTATCAGACATTGCCATCCCTTTCTTTCTCCGTAAGTACGACGATTTTGAATATGTAATTGTATATGAAATCCAATAAAGATTTTTTTCTAGGCGTGTTGTTAGTAACGCTCCACCGCTGGCGCTTGACTTACGCTTATACTAACAACACGCCTGTACATCTTTATTGGATACTATAGAGATAATTATTATTTCTATGTTATGGTTATTTTACCTGCTAGTAATTCCGGTTGTTATATGATTTTTTTGAGTATTTTTGCTTGATTTAGAGAATACTATATTAATTATTTATATTTGGCAGGACTATTGGTAATGGTAGGGAATTATAATAATTTCACAGTATTCATACTGCATGGATAAATATTGCTCAAGGAGTGGAAGTTATTTGAATACAGTGAGCAGTGATGATACTATTAGTGCCATAGCTACGGCAATAGGTGAAGGCGGCATAGGCATCGTCAGGTTAAGCGGCGGCAAAGCTCTGGCTATTGCCGATAAGTTGTTTATTGCTAAATCCGGTAAGCAGGCGAGTACTTTTCCGTCGCATCACGTTGTTTACGGCAAAATTGTTGATCCGGACAGCGGTGAGACGGTGGATGAAGTTATTTTAATTACTATGCGCGCTCCCCGTTCATATACCCGTGAAGATATTGTAGAAATTCATTGCCATGGCGGACCGGTACCATTAAAACGTATTTTGGATTTAACACTCACGCTTGGGGCTAGAATGGCTGAGCCTGGCGAGTTTACCAAGCGGGCTTTTTTGAATGGCAGGCTGGATTTGGCCCAAGCTGAAGCCGTAATTGATGTGATCCGTTCGAAAACTGATATGTCACTTAAAGTGGCTATGGGTAATCTGTCAGGACAGTTATCAGATAAAGTTAAAGCTTTGCGCCAGCAAATTTTAAGAATGATTGCCCAACTGGAGGCGGCTATCGATTTTCCTGAAGAAGATATTGAAGAGGCGGCAGCAGCAGATGTTGCTTTACTAATTGGACAAGTAAAATCGAGTATTGATAAGCTTTTGGCAACAGCTCAGACCGGCCGGATTTTACGTGAAGGTCTGGCGACTGTCATTATTGGTAAACCTAATGTCGGTAAATCCAGTTTGCTTAATGCCCTGCTCAGGGAGAAGCGGGCGATTGTTACTGATATTCCCGGCACTACCCGGGATATTATTGAGGAATATGTTAATATTCGCGGCGTACCGCTCAAGATTATTGATACTGCCGGTATTCGTGAGACAGCCGACGTTGTAGAAAAAATCGGGGTAGAACGGGCTAAAGAATTGGTAAACCAGGCTGATCTTATTTTAGTACTGTTAGACTCATCGTCGCCGCTTACCGCTGAAGACCGGGGCGTGCTGGAGCTTTTGCCCGGCCGGGAAGCTATTGTGCTGATTAATAAGAGTGACTTGCCTTCCCGTTTGGACTTGGAGGAAGTCAATCATTTTGCAAAGGGACGCAAGGTATTAAAAATTTCCGTAGTCCAGGGTGATGGCTTGGAAGAACTTGAACAAGTTATTGTTGATTTAGCTTATAGCGGCCGGATAAGTCAAGGTGAAGCAGCCTTTGTTAATAATGTTCGTCACGCTGATGCTCTGCGTCAGGCCAATTTCCGCCTTGATGAAGCCTTGGCTACTATTGGTGCCCGTATGCCGCCTGATTGTGTTGTGGTTGATTTGCGGGCGGCTTGGGAAAAGCTGGGTGAGATTACCGGCGATACTGTGGGCGAAGATATTATCGACCAGATATTTACTCAATTTTGTATCGGTAAGTAACATAATAAAACTTATAGTTATGTGGAATATGAGAAGAAGGTGAATTTTCTTTGTTTCAAGCAGGCAGTTATGATGTGGTGGTAATCGGCGCCGGGCACGCCGGCTGCGAAGCGGCGCTGGCTGCGGCGCGCCTGGGATGCCGGACGCTTGTTACTACGCTTAATATGGATAATATTGCCATGATGCCGTGTAATCCGGCAGTCGGCGGCCCGGCAAAGGGGCATTTGGTGCGGGAGATCGATGCTTTGGGTGGAGAAATGGGGATTAATACTGATAAGACGTGTATTCAGATGCGGATGCTTAATACCGGCAAAGGGCCTGCTGTCCATGCCCTTCGCGCCCAGGCCGATAAGAAGTTGTATCAGTCAAGTATGAAACATACGCTTGAAAATCAGGCCAATCTTGATGTTAAGCAAGCACTTATTGATAATATTTTAGTGGAAAATGGACAAGTGACCGGGGTGGTAACAGAACTTGGTGAATTATATAGCGCCAAATGTGTAGTTGTGGCTACAGGCACCTATCTCAGAGGCAAAATTATTATCGGTGATATTAATTATTCCGGAGGTCCGGCCGGCCAGCGGGCTGCCAATAAGCTGTCAGAGGCACTTCGTTGTCTGGGAATTTCCTTAATGCGGTTTAAAACAGGCACACCGGCACGGGTCGACGCCAGAACGGTTGATATTAGCAAAATGACCATCCAGCCTGGGGACGGGGTTACCCATAACTTTTCGTTTATGAGTGATATCAAAACCCGTGAACAGACTTCGTGTTGGCTTACTTATACCAATGAGCAGACTCATGCTATTATCAGGGCTAATCTGCACCGGTCGCCCTTGTATATGGGGGTTATTGAAGGAACAGGGCCGCGTTATTGTCCGTCAATTGAAGATAAAGTTGTCCGGTTTGCCGATAAGCCGGCTCACCAGGTGTTTGTTGAGCCGGAAGGAAATAACACAAATGAAATGTATATTCAGGGGATGTCGACAAGTTTGCCTGCCGATGTTCAGCTTGCTTTTTTGCGGACAATTCCGGGTTTGGAGCAGGTTGAAATCATGCGGCCCGGGTATGCCATTGAATATGATTGCGTCGATCCGACTGAGCTTAAACCGACACTGGAAACTAAAAAAATTCGCGGCCTGTTTTCGGCCGGGCAGTCTAATGGTACGTCCGGATATGAAGAAGCAGCCGCCCAAGGGCTTATGGCCGGGATTAATGCCGCACTCTTGGTAACTGGGCGGCCGCCGTTTATTTTGTCGCGTTCAGAAGCTTATATAGGTGTACTTATTGACGACTTGGTGACCAAAGGCACCAGTGAGCCCTATCGGATTATGACTTCGCGGGCTGAGTACCGGTTGATTTTGCGTCAGGATAATGCCGATCTCAGGCTGACTGAAAAAGGGCGGAAAATTGGTCTGGTTAGTGATGAACGGTATGCACGGTTTATTGCTAAGCGGGAGGCAATTGAAACTACGCTTGGTCTGTTAAAAAATATTCAGGTAACGCCTGTACCCGAAATTCAGATCAAGTTGCAAGCGTTGGGTACTGCCGAACTGCGCACAGGTGTTACTTTATATGATTTGCTTAAGCGTACAGAAGTTACCTATGAGGGCTTGCGTTCGCAATTTGATTTGCCGGAAATAGCGCCATTGGTCCGCGAACAGGTTGAGATTGCCGTTAAGTATGAAGGATATATTCAAAAACAAATTGAACAGGTTGAGCGCTCGGCAAAACTTGAGGCCAAACGGTTACCTGAAGATATTGACTACAGTCAAATTAGCGGGCTGGCACTTGAAGCCCGCCAAAAGCTTGCAAAAATCCGGCCGCTGTCTGTTGGCCAGGCAGCCCGCATATCAGGAGTTTCGCCTGCTGATATTTCGATACTTATGGTTTATTTGGAGCAGCGGCGGGGCAGACAGGCGTAAGGGGGATTTTAAAATGGACAATTTTAGCCACCAGCTGACTAAAGCCGCTAATGACTATGGACTGGAGCTGTCTGACGCCCAAATAACCGCTATGGACATATACTACCGCTTGTTAATTGAATGGAATGAGAAAATAAATCTTACGGCGATTACTCAGCCTGATGAAGTTGCGATTAAGCATATGATTGACTCGCTGTCTTGTTACCGGGATGATGTCTTCATCCCTGGCGCCAGTGTGGTCGATGTCGGAACAGGCGCCGGTTTTCCCGGTATCCCGCTTAAAGTTTACCGGCCTGATTTAAAGCTGACGCTCATAGACTCGCTGAATAAACGTCTGGTATTTTTGCGGGAGGTCACTGATAAACTTGGGCTTACGGGGGTGGAAATTGTTCATGCCCGGGCTGAGGAAGCCGGTAAGAATAAGCAGTACCGCGAACAATACCATGTGGCTGTGTCGCGGGCAGTAGCCAGGCTCAATATTCTGTGTGAGCTATGTCTGCCTTTCGTAAAAACCGGCGGTTGGTTCGTCGCCTTAAAAGGGGCCCAATATGAAGAAGAAGTGGCCGAAGCCGCTCGGGCTATAACTATTTTAGGCGGGAAAGTTGCGCACATCATTCCTGTGAATTTGCCAGGACTGGTTGATAAACGGGCGGTAATTTATATTAAAAAAATTGCGTCAACACCACCAAACTATCCAAGACGTCCGGGAACCCCGGAAAAAAAGCCGTTATGATTTAGAGGAAAATTCCATTGTCTGCAGAATATACATGTAAGGCACGTCCAATGTTGTTTTGTAGGTGGTGGAAACATGAGAAACTTGGCCAAGCTGTTTGGTATTGGAGACGCCTCGCCGACCGTTCCCGAAGTTGTTTCTGAAGTTGTTCCTGCGATTAATGCTGAACAAATTGATGCAGCTAATACTACTGCTCCCGATAATAACGATGCCGGTAACACTGTAGAAGCGCAACCGGTGCAAAAAATTGCTACGGGAAGGATTGTTCCTAACCCATTTCAGCCTCGTAAAACTTTCAATGATGATTCACTTAATGAGTTGGCGTCGTCTATCCGCGAATTCGGTGTGATTCAACCACTATTAGTACGTCGCCAGGGTGATGCCTATGAACTTATTGCCGGTGAACGGCGGCTTAGAGCTTCTAAACTGGCCGGTCTTACCGAAGTTCCCGTTATTGTGAGGGAACTTGATGATAAGGAAATGGCCGAACTAGCCATGATTGAAAATTTGCAGCGGGAAGACTTGCATTTTTTAGAAGAAGCTGAAGGCTACCAGCAGCTTATTGCCAGTTTTAATTTTACCCAGGAAGAGTTGGCCCGCCGGGTAGGGAAAAATCAGTCAACGATCGCCAATAAACTTCGCTTGTTGAAACTTGCGCCGGAAGTACGCCAGGCAGTGGTGGGACAGAGTTTGACTGAACGCCATGCCCGTGCTCTTTTGAAACTGGATGATACCAGTTTGCAAATGGAGGTGCTTAGCGGTATAAAAGAACGGGGTTTAAATGTTCGTGAAACGGAAGATTTGATTGAAACTTATACCAGAAATATTTCCCGGGAAAAAGACAAGCAAGCCACTCCCAAACAGACAGTGGTCAAAATTATTAAAGATGTTCGCATATTTATCAACACGATTAATAGTGTAGTAAGTCAGATGAAGAAAAGCGGCATGGATATAAAAGTTAAGCAGGATATTGAAGGTGAATATGTTAATATCAATATTCAGGTAAAAAATAACCGTAAGTAGCGTCAAATCGGCATAATTTTTTATAGATTATTTATAGGTTGTTTATTGCATCTTCATAAGATATTCACAATGTCGTGGTATGATTATAAACGAAGGGACACAATCCCGAGAATAATCAGGAGGCGATAATTAATTGCCCATAAAATATTTACCCCCCGTTAACGGGGGGTTTTTGCTTCATTATTACAAACTATATGAAATCCAATAAAGATTTTTTTCTAGGCGTCTTGTTAGTAACGCTCCACCGCTGGCGCTTGACTTACGCTTATACTAACAACACGCCTGTACATCTTTATTGGATACTATATATATTGACTCAATTAAGGTAAAAATTTATAAATTGGTTACTTGTATTTGCTTTGCCAGGCTGAGTAGTTTATCAGCCAGCTCTTCAATATAGTCCCGCCGGTAAACAATCGCTAGCCAGTCTTCCGGTATGCCGCTTGCTCCATAGTAAGCTCCGGCTAATTGTCCGTATACGGCACCTGTGGTATCGGCGTCGTCACCCAGATTTACTGCCAGGAGCGCGCCTTCGGCAAAACTGGCGCTGTTATGGAACGCCCACAGCGCCGCCTCAAGCGAATCAGCTACATAACCTGTACCGCGAATGGCAGGCGGGTTTTTATGTTTGAATGACCCGGCAGCAATCTCATCAATTTTGGGACATAATGGCCGGGCCCAACTGTCAGGTTTTGGTGAATAACGGCTAGACAGCAGTATTGTTTTGTCAATGCCGTGCAGTGCACCGATAATGAGGGCGGCCAGGTAACGGCAACTATCAACAGCCTCTGCCGCCGCATGGGTAGTCCGGGAACTGTCGGCGGCCATGGTAATGGCTAATGGGACATTGGCGGCATAAACGAGCGGGATGGGTACCAGCCGCATAATTGAACCATTGCCGGCAGTACAGGGATGTTCTGAACCGGCATACGGCTGCCTTGTTTTGATGTAAGTATCCAAGGCTGCCCGAACGGTGTTGCCTATATCAAAACATACCCCCGTGCTGCTTAAATAGCCGTCTTTGTACCAGCGTACATACCGGTCCATTTGGTCGGCGGCATTGAAACCATGACAAATAATAAGGCTTTCTGCCAGGCATAGCGCCATTGAAGTATCGTCTGTCCATTGTCCGGCTTTAAGATGAAAGCGGCCACCCCCGATGAGGCCGGTTACCGGGGTAAAACTTCCCGGAGCTTTGAATTCCAGCGGCATTCCCAAAGCATCGCCAACGGCCAGACCCAATAGCGCGCCCCGGTAACGGTCGTGATTCATTACTCTTCTCCTAGCATTCAATAAGTTGTTTGGCAATATTGACGGCATCAACGCCATTGGCGGCATAGGCGTCAGCTCCGGCTTGGCGGGCATAGTTTTCAGTAAGTACAGCGCCGCCCACAATAGTTTTGCCGGTAAACCCGGCGGCTTTGAGTGCAGCAATGGTGATATCAATTTGCGGCAGCGTAGTAGTCATTAGCGCGCACAGGCCGACAATGTGCGGCTTATGTTCCCGGGTGGCGGCTACAATGGTTTCGGGACTAACGTCTTTGCCTAAGTCAATGACAGTAAAGCCGTTGTTTTCAAGCAAAGCAGCAACAATGTTTTTTCCTAGATCGTGAATATCACCTTTAACTGTGGCCAAAATTACACTTCCTAAGCTTTGCGCGGTATGCGCGGGCAATACTTCTTTAATTGTATCAAACGCAGTGCGCATGGTTTCCGCGGCCAGTAACACCTGGGGCAGGAAACAACGTCCCTGGCCAAAGGCTTTTCCTACCTCGTTCATTGCCGCAGTCAATGCCTGCTCGGTAATTGTTAACGGCGTAAAGTTTTCGGCAAGGGCCTGGCGAATGAGCGGGGCTACGCCGGTTGTTTCGCCATTAATTACTGTTTGGCGTATTTGCGCCAGTATGTCGTCCGGAATGGTATTGCTGACTTCTTGAGCGGGCAGGGCAACATGTTTCTTGCTGTAGGCTACAGCTTGACTGTCATGGCCGCCTAGGGCTGCTGCTGCTGACCAAATATCCTGCATCAGCGGGTCAAAGGGGTTAAGTATGGGAGCGTCAAGGCCGGCGGCAAGTGCCATGGCGCAAAACGTGGCATTCATTAAATCGCGACGGGGTAAGCCAAATGATACATTGCTTAGCCCCATAACGGCCGGGCAGCCGAGTTGTTCCCGGTATAATTTTAAGGTTAGCAGTGTTTCGGCTGCTGCTTTTGCATCTGTAGCCACAGTCATAACTAATGCGTCAAGTAATAAATCATGCCGGTTCAGGCCATGTTCTGTTGCAATATTAATTATTTGCTTGGCAATTTTGATTCGTTCTACGGCAGTTGTTGGAACACCGCTGTCTGATAATGGTAGACATAATACGGCAGCGCCGTATTTTTTGGCAAGCGGTAGAAAAGATTCCAGCCTTTCGGACTCTGCTGTCACTGAATTAATAAGCGCACGGCCGGGATAGGCTTTTAAGCCGGCTTCTAGTGCTGCCGGATCGGTGGTATCGATAGCCAGCGGCACATCGACCAGGGTGGCTAATTCATCAATGGCTTGTTTCATAGTGGTAGCCTGGTCAATACCTGGCACGCCCATATTAACGTCAAGTACGCCGGCTCCGGCTTTTATTTGAGCTAACGCCTCTTTTTTGACAGTTACAAAATTACCTGCTTTGATGTCGGCAGCCAAAGCTTTGCGGCCGGTCGGATTAATCCGTTCACCAATAATTACCGGGGCAAATTGGGGACCAAGGTACACGGTACGGGTGCGGCTGGTTAAAGCGGTTACCGCATGGCTCTGGTATTCCGGTTGAAATTTAAGTTTATCTGCTTCTTGCCGGATTGCTTTAATGTGGAGGGGGGTGGTGCCGCAGCAGCCGCCGATGTAGGTTGCCCCTGCTGCGGCCAGTTTGGGGACCCAGGATGCCATTTCGTCGGCCGCCATGGGGAAAACTGTTTGACCGTTTATCAGTTCCGGCATGCCGGCATTAGGTTGTACACTGATCGGCAGGGAGCAAGACCGGGCAAGTATTTCGATTACCGGTAACAACTGGGCTGGACCGAGTGAACAGTTGGCACCGATGACACTGGCGCCCATGGCCGACAAGGTGGTTGCGGCTGTGCGCGGATCGGTGCCTGTTACCGTTCGGCCATCAGCGCCAAAGGATAGCTGGCAGATGATGGGTTGGCGTGTTGCTGCCTTGGCAGCTAAAAGGGCTGCCCGCATTTCTTGAATATCAATAATTGTTTCAATAATTATGTAGTCAACACCGGCTTTATCAAGCGCGGAAATTTGCTCGTAAAATACTTCGTAGGCGGTGTCGAAGTTTAAATCGCCGAGCGGCGCGATAAATTTTCCTGTTGGCCCGACCGAGCCGGCCACTTTGCCATACCCTTTGGCGGCTTGACGGGCTACGGCTACTCCGGCAGCATTTATTGCCGCTACTTTGGTTTCCAGGCCATAATGTTTCAATTTGATGCGGTTGGCGCCAAATGTATTAGTTTCGATAATATTGGCGCCTGCTTCAATATATTGACGGTGAATAGCTGTTACCTTTTCGGGTTGTTCAATATTCCATATTTCAGGGCATTGGCCTGGTTTTAGACCGGCCTGGTGCAGCATAGTTCCCATAGCGCCGTCAAAAATGTTAATCATTGTTATTCGACTCCTTTCGTGCGTGACAACCGGAATGTCCGCATTTATCACAGGATAGTTCCTGGTGTTCGGGAATGTTGAGCATTTGCTGGTAGGGGTAGAGACCAACTATGGCAGTTACTGATTTGCGTGGTACCAGCATTTTGCTGGCAGTTACACTCAGGCCAATAGCACCGCCGGATGCTAAATCTAAAATATCGGGCTGAATATCTATTGACCAGCCTCCGTAGCCGGGACTGAATCTGCGGCCGGCAGTAAGGCCCGAACGGGCGGCGTGCTGGTCTATTACGTTACAGATGACATCGCATGCTGCCTCAACTGCTGTCGTGCCGGCGGCATCTAAGAGCATACCCAGGGTATATTGGTTTTGTAAAAATAAATTTGATACTTCCTGTTCCAACGTAAGACCGATAGTAACCGCCATTACTGCTACTTCCACTGAGCCGTGCAGGTGTCTGATAACGTTATTTGCCGATAATACAAGCGGGTTTGGCGCCATGATCGTATGCGTATCCTGATCATATGCGTAAATGTTCCATATTCCTTTAGGTGTAACCAATAATTGCGCCCGGGTGCATGCTTCTGCAAGTAGATTTTCCGAGAAGTCGGTTTTGTTGCTTAATCCGGCGTAACGCTTGGTTTCTTTGAGGTCAATTGTTGTCAGGCGCGGGTGATAAATCGGCATGATAGTAAAAGACCTCCTTAGTACAGGTTGGTATCATTTGCATTATATTATATTTTGCTGATTTGATAAAGCAGTGATATTTACAATATAACACTATTATAAATAAAAAAAGTATGAGGTTATTTTAACGAATTTTTGTGAATCGATTCACTTTAGTTACTTGACATTGCATGATAAATTCAGTGTAGTGTTTTTATGTAAACATTATTTATATTTTCACAACAATTTTTGGCAGGAAAACAGCGGTTAGTGTGGAATGAAATGATGGAACTAATCTATTTTGAGGTGAACTAGTTTGGTTAAAGTCATTGCTATCGCCAATCAAAAAGGCGGAGTCGGCAAGACAACGTCTGCGGTCAACTTATCAGCCTGTTTGGCTGAGTTGGGTAAAAAAGTGCTGCTCGTTGATATTGACCCTCAAGGGAATTCTACGAGTGGATTGGGATTTAATAAAGGAACAATTAAACGATGTGTATATGATGCTTTGGTTAATGATGTCCCTGTTGAATCTATTGTTGTCCAAACCCAAATACCCAATCTTAAATTGTTGCCTGCTACCATCCAGTTGGCGGGAGCCGAAATTGAGCTGGTATCGATGATGTCCCGCGAAGGGAGGCTTAAGCGGGCGCTGGATAAAGCAAAATTTAGTTATGACTATGTATTGATCGACTGTCCGCCATCGTTGGGCTTGTTGACTATTAACTCACTTACTGCTGCCAATTCGGTACTTGTGCCGATTCAGTGTGAGTTTTACGCCCTGGAAGGGTTAACCCAACTGATGAATACAATTAGTCTGGTGCAAAAAAACCTTAACCCTGTGCTTACTTTGGAAGGGGTAGTGCTTACTATGTTTGACGCCCGTACTAATCTGTCTATTCAGGTTGTGGACGAGGTCAAAAATCATTTCCGGCATAAAGTGTATCAAACGATTATTCCCCGGAATGTCCGCTTAAGTGAAGCCCCCAGTCACGGCCAGCCGGTGATTAAGTATGACCCCAAATCCAAGGGAACTGAAGTATATTTTGATTTAGCGCGTGAGGTGATTGGCGATGAGTAAACGCGGATTAGGGCGTGGTTTGGATGCATTGTTTGGTGCTCCTGGCACCGCGCAAAATGCCGAGCAAAGTGAAGTTGCTAACGAAATTGATATTAAAGATATAATTCCTAATCAGCATCAGCCCCGGCGTGATTTTGATGAAGAGTCGCTGGCGGAATTAGCCCAGTCGATTAAGCAACATGGTGTTATTCAACCGGTTGTAGTGCGAAAAATACTGACTGGTTATGAGTTAGTGGCTGGTGAACGGCGTTGGCGGGCCTCGCAAATGGCTGGATTAAAAAGTCTGCCGGCTATTGTGCGGGAATATACTGACGCTGAAATGATGGAGATTGCACTCATTGAAAATTTGCAGCGGCAAGACCTTAATCCCATTGAGGAAGCCATGGCTTTTCGCCGGCTTATGGACGAATTTGGTCTCACGCAGGAAGAAGTGTCGCAAAAGATTGGCCGTAGTCGTTCCATGATTGCTAATATTGTCCGGTTGCTTAATCTTCAGCCTGAAGTGCAAGAATTTGTTTCACGTGGAACATTAACTATGGGCCAAGCTCGTCCGCTATTGGCGCTGCAAACTCCAGAACTTCAGCTTGATGCTGCTAAACAGATCATAGAGGAAGATTTGTCTGCCAGGGATGCTGAAGAATTAGTCCGCCGTCTGGCGGCGCACCGTCCGGATAAAAAAGTTGAACCTAAACCGGAACAAGTAGATGAAGTCAATCAGTTATTTATGAGTGAATTTGAAGACCGGCTTAAGGTAATGTTAGGTACTAAGGTAAAAATCAAGCCGGGTAAACTAAAAAGCAAAATTGAAATCGAATACTACTCCCAGGAGGATTTGGAGCGGATTGTTGAAATGTTGTCCATCCGCGAAGAAGTGCCGGCGGCAAAGTTTCGTGGACAGCTAGTAGTATAAAAATTGTTTCACGTGAAACAATTTTTAGTTGGAATCTTTTGCTGCTAATGGAATGGAGGTAAGCGATGGAGATGCGGATAGAGAAGGATTTATTGGGCGAGCGGGAGGTTCCTGCCGAGGTATACTACGGTATTCATACTTTGCGGGCACAAGAAAATTTTCCGTTGTCAGGGTATAGAGTGCCGCACGTCCTTATCCAAGCCATAGCGTTAATTAAGAAAGCGGCTGCTGAAGTAAATGCGGAACTGGGTTATTTATCCCCGGAAGTAGCCCGGGCAATAGCGGTAGCGGCTGATGAAGTGGTGAGCGGGAAATGGCGTGACCAGTTTATCATTGACGCTTTACAAGGTGGGGCAGGTACTTCCACCAATATGAATGTTAATGAAGTGCTGGCAAATAGAGCTATTGAATTGTTACATGGCAAGCGTGGCGACTATACGCTGGTGCACCCGCTCAATCATGTGAATATGCACCAATCTACCAATGATGTATATCCTACGGCGCTCCGGATAGCAGCCATCTGGCTACTGAAGCCGCTTAGCGAAGGTTGTGCCGCGTTACAGGAAGCGCTCCAAGACAAAGAAGCCGAATTTGCCGGAGTGATCAAGGTTGGTCGTACCGAGATGCAGGATGCTGTACCCATAATGCTTGGTCAGGAATTTAGCGCCTATGCCGGAGCCATTGCCCGTGACCGCTGGCGACTTTATAAAGTCGAGGAGCGGCTGCGCCAAGCGGCATTGGGCGGGACAGCCATTGGCACCGGCCTTAATGCTGATAAAAAATACATATTTATGGTTAATGACCGTGTGCGTCAGTACGCGGGTATTGGTTTGGCCAGAGCCGAAAATATGATTGATGTTATTCAGAATGCTGATGTCTTTGTTGAAGTATCCGGCTTGCTTAAAGCCTTAGCTGTTAATTTAGGTAAAATTGCCCATGATTTTCGTCTGTTGTCCTCCGGTCCACGGGCAGGATTAGGGGAGATAAAACTGCCGGAGCGTCAAGCCGGCTCATCGATTATGCCAGGTAAGGTTAACCCTATTATTCCTGAAGCTGTTAATCAAGTTGCTTTTCATGTAATGGCTTCAGATATGGCTATTGCCATGGCGGCTCAATCAGGGCAATTGGAATTAAATCCGTTTATGCCGCTTATTGCCCATCATTTGTTAGAAAGTCTGACGGTGTTGACAAATGCTGTGAAAATACTGACTGAATTTTGTGTTCGCGGGATAACAGCCCAGCCAGAGCGATGCCGTGAACTATTAGATACCAGTCAAGTAAGTGTTACGGCGCTCGCTCCGCATATTGGCTATGACTTGGCAATGAAAGTTGCCCGTACGGCCATGGAGACAGGCCGCACCGTGCGGGAAGCAGCTTTGCAACTGGGTGTGTTACCTGAAGAAAGACTTGATGCCATTTTGGACCCACGGGCGATGACTCGACCGGGAATTGCCGGGGCGCAAAAGTAGGGGAGGGAAAATCAACATGCAAGAAACGCCGAAAGGTTCACGTTTGCATATCGCTATCTTTGGTCGGAGAAATGCCGGTAAGTCCAGTTTGATTAACGCCCTGACCAGTCAGGATATTGCGCTGGTTTCAGATGTGCCAGGCACAACGACCGATCCGGTCTACAAAGCGATGGAGATATTACCTATTGGCCCGGTCATGATTATTGACACAGCCGGGATCGACGATGTCGGCGATTTAGGGACTCTGCGCGTAGAAAGAACCATGCAGGTACTTAATAAAGCTGATCTGGCCATAGTTGTGATTGAACCTGAACAAGGGGTAACCGGTTTTGAAGAGACACTGGTTAGGGAAATCAGAAAACGTAGTATGCCGATTGCCGGTGTAGTAAATAAAAATGATCTCATAGCGGTAACAGCGGATAAGCTTGCAGATTGGAGTGCTATGCTTGATTTGCCGCTTACTGCCATTAGTGCCAAAACCGGTCAGGGTATAGAAGAATTAAAACGGTTGATGATCAAATTGGCACCTGATAATTGGGAAGGTCCTCCCATTATTGGTGATCTGGTATCACCGGGAGATACTGTAGTATTGGTTGTGCCCATTGACTTGGCGGCGCCCAAAGGCCGCTTAATATTGCCCCAGGTTCAGACCATCCGTGATCTTTTGGATAATGACGCCTGCGCCGTTGTCGTTAAAGAACGTGAACTTAAAGAAGCGCTGGAAGGACTTAAAAATCCGCCGCGGCTGGTGGTTACCGATTCGCAGGAGTTTATGAAAGTCGGCGCCGATACTCCGCCAGGTGTTATGCTTACTTCATTTTCAATTTTGATGGCTCGTCATAAAGGGGACCTCGAAACACTGGTGGCCGGTGCCAAAGCCGTCGAAACGCTGCAGCCGGGCGACAAAGTGTTAATATCTGAAGGGTGTACCCACCACCGTCAAGCTGATGATATCGGCAGGGTAAAAATACCGCGCTGGCTAAGGCAGGCGGTAGGGGGTGAACTTGATTTTACATGGGTATCGGGTGGTACGTTTCCACCTGATTTAACACAGTACAAACTTATAGTGCACTGTGGGGCATGTATGCTCAATCGCCGGGAAATGCTATACCGGTTGGCTATGGCCAGAGAAGCGGGGGTACCTATTGTTAACTATGGATTACTGATTGCCAAAGTCCATGGTATTTTGCACCGGGCGCTGGAACCATTCCCACTGGCGCGGATGATTCTTGAAGATTAGGGGCTGAGCAAGCTGTGATATATCTTGATAATGCCGCTACAACCTGGCCTAAACCAGAATGTGTATATCAGGCGGTAGATCATTGTTTAAGGACGATGGGCGCTAACCCGGGACGCGGCGGCCACAGCATGGCGCGGGCAGCCAGTATGTTGCTCTATGAAGCAAGAGAAGCCTTGGCTGAACTATTTGCCATAGAGGACGCTAATCAGATTGTATTCACACATAACGCTACCGACGCGATAAATATGGCTGTTTTCGGCATTTTAAACCCTGGCGATACTGTTGTAACAACAGGGGTGGAACATAATGCCGTTGCCCGGGCAATCAGACTTGCCGAAGCAAAGGGTGTAATAGCCAATATCATTCCTTGTACAAGTAACGGGGAATTGGATATGGCTGCCATGACGGCTGCTATCAGACAAAGGCCCAAAGCTGTGATCATGTGTCATGCGTCTAATGTCACTGGAGCCATTATGCCGGTGCCTGAAGTGGGCAAGCTGACAAGCCAGCATGGTGTGGTGCTGATTGTTGATGCTGCCCAGACAGCGGGGGTAGAGGCCATCGACGTTTGTAGTATGGGCATTGATGTGTTAGCCTTTAGCGGCCATAAAGGTTTGTTTGGTCCGCAGGGTACAGGTGGAATTTATGTGCGTGAAGGCCTTGATGTAACACCGCTGCGGGTTGGCGGCACAGGCAGCTTATCTGAATCGGACACGCAGCCGGATTTTATGCCTGATCGTCTCGAAAGCGGCACACCGAATACACCCGGTATCGCCGGGCTGAAAGCCGGGGTGCAGTTTATTTTGGAAACAGGCCGGCCTAAAATTCAGATGAGAGAACTGGAATTAACAAAATTACTGTTGAATGGATTAAAAGACATTCCAGGAGTAATTGTTCACGGACCAGTTGATATTAGCGGCCGCACTGCCGTTGTCTCTTTTACACTGAATGGCAGGGATAGTGGTCAGGTTGCTCATGCGCTTGACCGGGATTACGGCATAGCCTGCCGGGCTGGATTACATTGCGCTCCCTGGGCTCACCGGTCTATGGGCACGATGAAAACAGGGACAGTTCGGTTCAGTCCGGGATTTTTTAATACTGACGAAGAAATAGGGCAGGCACTCCAAGCTGTTAGAGAACTTGCCGCTCAAGGGGGTTAGACAGTGAAAGGTACTATTGTTAACGCTGCTGCCGTTATAATTGGTTCAGGGTTGGGCTTAGCGTTAAAACGCGGTATACCGGAAAAATATCAAAACACCATCATGCACGGTATGGCGCTGGCTGTTGGTGTAATAGGACTACAAATGGCGTTTAAGACACAGAATATGCTTGTTGTCATTTTAGGCCTGGCAGCTGGGGCAATTATTGGAGAAGCGTTAAATATCGACGGGTTTCTTAACAAAATTGGTGCTTGGTTATCAACCAGGCTGAGCAGCCAGGACCAAGCCGGGCCCAGCAATATTGGGCATGGTTTTGTTACAGCCAGCCTGGTATATTGCATTGGGGCCATGGCTGTTGTTGGCTCTATCCAGGATGGCCTGACAGGTGATACGAGTACTTTATATGCCAAATCGTTGCTGGACGGTATCACATCGGTAGTATTTACCTCAAGCATGGGGATTGGCGTAGCGTTTTCCAGCGTCTCCATACTGGTGTACCAGGGACTTATTACTTTACTTGCAGGCTTTTTCAGTACAGTATTATCTGATAGTGTAATCAAAGAATTAACTGCAACCGGCGGGATTCTTATTGTTGGGGTGAGCATACTAATGCTGGAAGTGAAAAAAATAAGACTGGCAAACTTGCTGCCAGCCATACCGGCGGCAGCCATTATCGCATACTTCTGGCCAATGTAGGTATTATCGCCAGGTTGCATTCGATTTGTTTCAGGCTTATGGTACATAAAAAGAAAGGTGATACAATGACTACCATTGACTTGTCACAGTATACATTTTTTGTTACGAATAATTTACCGTATATATTACTTGGGCTTACGGTGCTCATTTTTCTTGCCCTAATCGTTTTTATAAACATCAATATAAAAATGACCAAGCTCAACAAACGCTACCGAAAAATGATGGAGGGGATGGAGGGCGCTAATGTTGAACGCTTACTCCTGGGCCATATTGAAGAGGTCCGTCAAGTTGTGGACAAAGTTGACAAACTATCGGCCGAATACCGGCGTATCCAAACTGTCGCCATGTCTTCAATTCAATATGTAAGTGTAGTACGGTTTAATGCCTTTGAAGACACAGGCAGCGACCTTAGTTTTGCCGTTGCCCTGTTGGACGGAAACAAGAACGGACTGGTACTGTCGAGTATCTATGGGCGTAATGAATCGCGAGTGTATGCCAAACCAGTGACTGGTGGTCAGTCTACCTATTATCTTACTGATGAAGAAAAACAGGCTTTGCATAATGCGTTGGTAAAAATTTCATAAACTGGCAGGAGTTTTGCGATTTTTGGCGAATATCATCGAAGTTAGGCATATGTAAGGTAACTAAAAGAAGGTGATGTTGTTGAATTCAAAACTCCCAAAGCCTGACCGACGCGAGTATACTTTGATGATTGTGCCTCATCACGGCAAAGCTGTATTTAGTGTCCGTATACCGATTAAAACAGTCAAATACGCAGCGGCTACGCTTGGTATTTGCCTTGCAATACTTTCCGGCACAATGCTGAATTATCGCCATCAGGCCAATGTAGCTACTCAGGAAAAGCTTGAACTGACTCAATTGAGAGAAGAGAATAGTAAACAGCATGTGCAGCTTGAAGAGTTGGCGAAAATGACGGCTAAACTACAGGCGGATATGAATCGTCTTAACCAGTTGGATGCCGAGCTTCGCCACCTGGTGAATAGTGAGGACTCCACTAATGTATCCAGGTCAGCCCCGGTGCGGGTGGCAAATCATAATGGGCAGGGCGGCCCTGAAGTTAAGCCCGGTATTAATGAATTAACCAATCTTGTTAAAGAGCTGGAAGCTTCGGTTAAAACAAGAGAACAGAGCTTGGTCAATTTAAAAAATACACTGACTGAAAGAAATGAGCGTTTGGCGGCCACTCCTTCCATTTGGCCGACTAGCGGCGATGTAACCTCGCGCTTTGGCTGGCGCAGTTCACCGTTGGGCTGGGGCAGCGATTGGCATCCGGGCATTGATATTGCCAATGATGCGGGGACACCTGTTGTTGCCACTGCTGATGGTACAGTTGTCAATAGCGGCTGGTATGGTGGTTATGGAAAAATGATAGAGATTGATCACGGCAACGGTATCGTGACTATTTACGGTCATAATTCGGAGATTCTTGTCACGACAGGTCAAAAGGTTAAAAAAGGCGAAACGATCGCCTATATGGGAAGTACAGGTTTAAGCACAGGATCCCACTTGCACTATGAAGTCCGCGTCAATGGCACGGCTGTAAATCCGTCAACTTTTTTGTAATGCTTTAGGAGGTAAAAGTTAATATGTTTGGCAGTAAGAAACAAGCTATCAGCTTCGGTGATCAAGTTGGCACTGTCATTGGAAATGATACCTGTTTTAAAGGCAGCATCACTTCGCAAGGCACCATCCGTATTGACGGTCAACATGAAGGAGATATTACTACGGCTGGCGACCTTGTAGTCGGTGAAACCGGACATCTTCAGGCCAAGGTAAAAGCCCGCAGCGCTGTTGTGGCCGGAACTATAACCGGTAATGTGGATGTCTCCGATAAACTGGAGCTTTTAGCTACGGCCAAAGTATTTGGCGATATAAAAGTTGGCACATTGACCATTAATGAAGGCGCTGTGTTCCGTGGTGCATGTCAGATGCTTCAGGAAGCGGTCGGTGGAGATGATAAATAACAGTATAAAAATAAGCAAGTCCGTACCACTTTTATGTGATACGGACTACTTTTTTGGGGATTAGAAAGCACCGTCAACCTTAATTTTGGGCTTTTGGGACAAGCCCCTTTTATCATTGTGGTGATTAGTACGTACGGCCTAGACCGAAGGATAGGCCGTGTGCGATGGTATCAGCCATTTTCATAACCAAATTCAGGCGGGTACTTTGCAAAACCAAATGCTCCATAAAGCCGCCGACGTTAACAATACCGGTGATATAAGCATTGCCAACAGCCGGCAAATCCTTGTTAACGGCAGCACCGGGCTTAACCGAACCCCGGCCTACTGTTACACAGCCTACATTTTCAAGCTTACCCAGGCAAGCGTCTACTGCAATAACAAACGGCTGCG
Organism: Sporomusaceae bacterium ACPt; assembly: GCA_041428575.1. Classification (GTDB taxonomy): domain Bacteria; phylum Bacillota; class Negativicutes; order Sporomusales; family Sporomusaceae; genus Sporomusa_D; species Sporomusa_D carbonis. The sequence continues at coordinate 4,121,507 of CP155570.1, read as the reverse complement.
TAAAAGTGGCATTAATGAATTTGAGCATCGTGTCCAGATTAGTGGCATGTACCGGGTCATCCAGAGTGCCATAAATATGGGGAAACAAATTAATGGTTTTCAACTTTGACCCGGTGAGCGGGCCGAGAGAGTCACCGGTTGAACGGTCAGTGCCAATGCACAACACGATAATTTCACGACCATCGGCTTTGGCGTTTTGAACCAGGTCCCGCACTGCCATTGCCAAGTCATAAATGGCATTCGGCTGGTTAATGTTAAATTTGAGCTCGCGCGGCGGTTCAGGGGCAGGTGGCGGCTTAACAGGGGACAGCTTGCTAATTCCCGGGAAGCTTAAAATGTTATCTAACATGCCTAAAGCTCCTGTTACGTTTTTATCTTTGTTAACAGCCTGTAAGCTCCCGTCTGCAAGGGGCGGGAAACCTAAGACTCACTTTATTACCAGTATGTGTAATTTAAAGGCAATCTATACACAAGGGCAGGAAAATTTAACAATAAACGGGAATACTAGAGGAAATGTTTAACATTGTTGAGGGGGCTGCTAACTATATGGATGCCGATAACACTAAGCTTAGAGCTATTCCGGCAATAGACCGTCTCTTGGCCGTTGCCGAAAGCTGTGATGACTTAAAGCATTATCCCCGTGAACTGATCGCTGGTTTTTTACGTAAGGCGGCAGCCGACGCCAGGGAGCAGGTGCGGCAGGGCCTTGACCCGGATACGAGTCCTGAAGCGCTTGTAACCTATGCCAAAGATCTTCTGGCCCAAGCATCTCAGCCCAGTTTACGGCGTCTTATAAATGCCACCGGGGTAGTGTTGCACACCAATCTGGGACGGGCGCCGCTAAGCAAGCGGGCAAGAGTCTGCGTGGCTGGAATCATGGAAGGTTATAGCACACTGGAATATAATGTTACCAACGGTCAGCGCGGTAGCCGGTATGCCCATGTGTCTGAGCAATTACGCAAGCTGACCGGAGCCGAAGATACACTGGTGGTTAATAATAATGCGGCAGCTGTTATGCTGGTGTTGTCGGCATTGGCCAAAGGCCGGGAAGTAATTGTCAGTCGTGGTGAACTTGTAGAAATTGGCGGTTCGTTCCGGGTTCCTGATGTGCTTAAACAAAGCGGTGCTACGCTCGTAGAGGTTGGGACAACGAATAAGACCCACCTTTATGATTATGAGCAAGCCATAGGGCCCAATACAGCCGCAATTTTAAAAGTGCATACCAGCAATTATTGCATTGTCGGATTTACCTCTAAGCCCGCTGAAAGTGAGTTGGCGGCTTTAGCCCATAAATATAATTTGCCGGTTATTGAGGATTTAGGGAGTGGCACGCTAATGCCGCTGGCACTGGGAGGACAGACAGAACCTGCTGTGACCGGACGCTTCGCTGCGGGGTTTGACATTGTTACTTTTAGCGGTGATAAACTTTTAGGCGCAAGCCAAGCAGGTATCATTGCCGGTAAAGCCCACTATATTTCTATGATGAAAAAGCACCCGCTGCTCAGAGCCATTCGTATTGATAAGCTGTCGCTGGCGGCGTTGGAGGGCACATTAATGGATTATTTATTAGGCAATCCTGTTTATGATGTGCCGGTACTGGCTATGTTAAGCGCAAGTGACAGCCAGCTCAAGGAACGGGCCCTTAAGCTTAAAGAGCTGATAGCACAGCATACGCGCCCGGGAATTACTATTGAGGTAGTACGGGTAGAATCGCCGGCAGGAGGGGGGGCGTTACCGGCAGCAGTCTTGACAGGTTATGGTGTAGTTGTAGCCGTGCCGAATCTTAGTGCAAATCAGTTGGAAAGCCGTCTCCGGCAGCGGAATGTGCCAATAATTGTCCGCGTACAGGACGATAACGTACTTTTTGATGTCCGGTGCTTATCTGAGGCAGATCTAGAGGAAATTGCTCAAGTTCTTCATAATATTATGTAAACAAAATACAACAAGAACAGATCATGTACTATTATGTTAATTAATCCTAACTCTAAAGCAATTCGGAGGCTTGTTAATGAAATATGTAATTATTGGAACAGCAGGCCATGTTGACCACGGTAAGTCGGCGATAATTAAGGCGCTGACGGGAACAGACACTGACCGCCTGAAAGAAGAGAAAATACGGGGTATATCCATAGATTTAGGTTTTGCTTCATTATCCCTCGGAGAGGAGCTCACAGCCGGAATCGTGGATGTTCCCGGGCATGAGCGATTCTTAAAAAATATGTTGGCCGGAACAGGCGGCATTGATTTGGCAATGCTGGTTATTGCCGCCGATGAGGGAATTATGCCCCAGACTCAAGAACACTTGGCGATGCTTGACCTTTATGGAATAAAGCAGGGAGTAGTGGTCATTAACAAAATTGACAAGGTAGACGGCGAATGGTTGGAACTTGTTGAGAGTGAAATACGGGAATATATAAGTAATACTTTTTTGCAGCATGCGCCATTGTGCCGGGTATCGGCAGTAAGCGGGGCCGGGATTAATGAACTCAGGCACACGCTGGCGAACGTAGCCGGAAAACTACCTGCCCGGGACAGCAAAGCGCCTTTTCGTCTCTGGATTGATCGGGCATTTACCATCAAAGGTTATGGGGTGGTTGTCACCGGCTCGGTTTTGAGCGGGCAGGTCAGAATTGGTGACAGTCTAAAACTATATCCGTCAGGAACAATTGTCAGAGTGCGTGGTTTGGAGTGGCATGGCGGCAAAATGACCGAAATTATTGCCGGTCAGCGGGCGGCCATCAATCTGGCCGGGGTAGAACTGGCCGAAGTTGCCCGGGGGATGGCACTCAGCGCTGTGGAACGGGGTGAGATCAGCCCAATTTGGGATGTGCTGGCCGATTGGCGGCAGGATGTGGACAGTGGCGTACGGGTCAGGCTGCATTTAGGGACTGGCGAATTCCTGGGCAGAATGTATTCGTATAAAGAAACATCCAATAAACACATGCGGCTCATTCTGGAGCAGCCGTTGGCGGCCGGAGTCGGCGACCGGGGAATTATCAGGCTGTATTCGCCGCAGCACTTGCTCGGCGGCGTTATTTTGACGGCGCCTGGGCGGGCCACCAGACGGTTGACCCATGAGCGGGCAGCGCTTGCCGATGCGGTTGTCAACCGGGATGTAGAGAATATCATTTTCCACCGCATGAATGAGAGCCGCAAGTTATTGGTACTGGAGGATATCAGACGTCAGACAGGATATTTACCTGAAAAAGAAGTAGACCGGGTAATTGAAAAGATGGTAGCCGCAAAAAAGCTTTACTGCCTGGAAAATCATTATATACCGACCGGTGTTTTCGACCAATTGACTAAGCAGTTGACAAATATGCTTAAGGAGTATCATAAAATGCAGCCAGACCGGGGCGGTCTGGCTAAAGAAGTAGCCAGGCAAAAGATGGGTTTGGATGATAAAAGCTTTGAAATTATGCTTACTGAGTGGCAAAAAAGCGCTGTGCTGACTGTTACCGGCGGCGATCTTGCGCTGAAAAGCCATGCCGAGCGACATGGCGGCTGGAAGCAGGACATTGCCGCCAAAGCCGAGGCCGCACTGGATGATATAGGACTAATTAACATTGACCCGGCTCTGTTGGCGCAAAAATTATCTTTACCGCCGGCTAAAGCGAAAGCTGCTCATGATTCCCTGGTCCGTGCCGGCATGTTAATAAAAGTGAGTGATATGTTTGTATACCGCAAAACAATTCAGTACATTGTACAGCTTATTCACAGGCATTTTAAGGAAAACAGCACACTGACAGTAGCCGAATTGCGCGATCTTCTGAACACTTCCCGTAAAGTCGCCTTGCCGGTTATAGAATACCTGGATATGCATAAATATACAATAAGGGACGGAGATGTGCGCCGTCCGGCCCAGAAAATCCTGGATTTGTCAGAATAAACTTACTTTAATTATGTATATTGACAGCATAACAATTCGTTTCTATAATTAAATTCAAAATAAACAGTGTACATTACGGTTTTTTTGCGGTGTACATATGTTTTGGGGGAGTGTGTCTAGGGTTCCGCGCTAAAGCGGTCTGGACCAAGCGACACAGGTGCAGCGTGGCACGCACTACACCGTGGGTATAAAAGACCCTGCGGAAGGTCCCAAACAGGGTATCTTCGCAGGGTCTTTTTTGTTTCAATTTTTTAAAATACAAGCTAGTTCAAAATGTGACCGCACGCATTTTGAACTGGCCGATAGAAGGTGGGAGAGAGATGTGTAGAATAGGGGCTATAAAAAGCAAAGTCGCATTTCATCCGTCGTTGGCGCTGCATTTGATGCTGCCCCAGCAGGAAGGACACGACAACTCCGGTTTTGCGATGGTGATGCAAGACCTTGAAGGAGTTTTCGCCAAATATAAAGATAAGCCGCTATTATCGCTGGCCTGTACGCAAAAAGGTGCGGCCATGGTGGAACACTTTATGGAAACCAACAACTTTACGCCGTTATATGAATGGATTCCCCGGGGCGTTCGTCAGCCCGGCCTTGATATTAAGGCGATGCCCTATTATATATTCCGGGTATACGACTATCCGGAGCATTACCGGACAGCTACGCAGGAGGCCAAGGAAGAATTACTGCTTGATACCAGGCTGGCGCTTAGAGAATTGCTTGAAAAAGAAGAAAATGGATTTGTTTATTCTTTTTGGCCGGATGTTTTAACTTTGAAAGAAATCGGCGATCCCCGCGATATTGCTGTTTACTTTAAACTATGGGACAACACCGGCGACTTAATGGCTAAGAACGTTGTCGTCCAATGCCGGCAAAATACTAACTATGAAATTGTTCGCTATGCAGCCCACCCGTTCTTTCTTCAGGGGTATACGCTGTGTGCCAACGGCGAAAATACTTTCTACACCAAAAATAAAGAGTATCAAAAATCGCTGCATCGCGGCTATATCGGTTTTGAATCTGATTCACAAAACTTTCTCTATACATTGCACTATGTACTTAAGGTGCTCAAATGGCCGATAAAATATTACAAACATGTAATTACCCCTTTGCCGTTTGATGAAATAGCCAAACGGCCGGACAAGCGGGAACTGACAGCCATTCGTCAGTCGCTAGGCCATTTGGAAATAAACGGGCCTAATACAATAATTGCTATGCTGCCTGATGGCCGCATGATGACTTGTTGTGATTCCAAAAAATTGCGGCCGGTAGTAGTGGGCGGCGACGGTACTACTATTGCCATATCGTCCGAAGTTTGCGGGCTTAACCAAATCTTGCCTCACCGCAACCAAGAGCTGGATGTTTATCCGAATGAACGGGAAGTAGTAGTAATCACCCGGGAATTGGAGGTAGAACGATGGAAGCAGTAAAAATACAAGACGTCAGCGTCAATGACCTGCCGTGGAAAATACAATACCAGCCCGAACGCTGTACCATGTGCGGCAGTTGTGTGGCAGCCTGTACCTTTAATGCCATTGAAGTTGCCATGGAACGGCGGTCAATTACCGTATCAACAGGCCATCAGCCTGAGCCCAGCCAGCGCCATATGGCAACTCCTGTTATCAAGCAGAAGGCGGCAGTGGCTAACGCCTGTGTGGGCTGCGGCATGTGCGAAAAAGTATGTCCGAACAACGCCATCAAACCTATGCGCAACCCTGATTCGCGTATAAACTGTTTAAACAGAAGCGGTGGCACTACTGTTAAACGGGGAGGTCGGGCTAGTCTAAACAGCGCCGACCGGACACTCGATAAAATTGTTGTTGGCCGTATTTCCCAGATGACCGACCCGGCGCTGGACTCTGAGCGGCACACTTTCGATATTTTGGCCCCGTTTGGGCGGGTACTTCTGCCTCACGAATTGCCGCTTAAATCTAATGGCGAAGAACTAACACTCAGCGGTCATACCCCGCCTGTTAGATGGATTTATCCGGTTATCTTCAGCGATATGTCCATCGGCGCGCTCTCGACGCGGGCCTGGGAAGCCGTAGCGCTGGCCACTGCGTACCTTAACGAAAAGCATAAACTGCCGGTCCGGATGTGTTCGGGTGAAGGTGGTATGCCTGTAAAACTTATGCAATCCGAATATCTAAAATACATGATATTGCAAATTGCTTCCGGGCATTTTGGCTGGAACCGCATTATAAAAGCCATGCCTCATATGAAAGTTGATCCGGCCGGTATTCTTATTAAAATCGGGCAGGGGGCTAAGCCGGGTGACGGGGGACTCTTGCCAGCCGCTAAAGTGTCTAAAACTGTACAGTCCATTCGCGGCGTGCCCAAGGCCGACCTTTTGTCACCGCCCAATCATCAAGGTTTGTACTCTATCGAAGAGTCAGTACAGAAAATGTTTATGTCGATGAATGCGGCCTTTAAATTCCGCGTACCTGTTGCGATTAAGTGTGCCGCTTCGGCTACGTCGGTATCGGTATACAACAACCTCTTGCGGGATCCCTACAAAATATGCGGCGGCTTTTTTATCGACGGCATCCAAGGGGGCACCGGCGCGGCTAATGAGGTATCGCTTGACCATACCGGACATCCGGTGGTGTCCAAAATCCGTGAATGTTATCTGGCGGCTGTCAAACAAGGACGGCAAGGACAAATCCCCCTGTGGGCAGGCGGTGGTGTCGGTTTAACCGGCAACGCTGCGGCCGATGCTTTCAAACTTATATGCCTTGGCGCCAACGGCGTATTCATCGGTAAAATACTTGTTCAATTGTGCGGCTGCGTAGGTAATGAACACGGCCGCTGCAACGCTTGCAATACCGGTAACTGCCCGGCGGGGATATGCACGCAGAATCCGCGCTTGGTTAAACGTCTTGATATTGATAAAGCGGCGCAAAACATCGTTGACTATATGCTGGCCTTAGACAGCGAATTTAAGAAACTGATGGCGCCTGTCGGCAACAGTTCGCTGCCTGTCGGACGTTCTGATGCGCTGGTAACTACTGATAAAGCCATCGCCGACAAATTGGCCATCCAATATGTATGCTAGGAGGTTATGCGCATGTTTAAAATAAATACTATTGACGGCAACACCCGGATGTCAACGCAAGACCTCTTAGAAAGCATTAACCAGGCGTTGGCCGAAGGGGAAACAGAGTTTCATATTGAAGCATCAGGCCAGCATGACATTGGCGGCCCGTTATGGCATCCGGAAGGTAAACCACTGAAATTTTATGTAAAAAATGCCGGCCAGCGGGTAGGCTCTATGTGTCTTCCCGGCACCGAAATCATTGTTGAAGGCTCGGCCTCGGCTGATGTAGGCTGGCTTAACGCCGGCGGCCGGATTGTTGTCAAGGGTGACGGCGGTGATACTGCCGCTCATTGTGCGGCTGCAGGCACCATTTATATTGGCGGTCGCGCCGGGACCCGGTCCGGTTCGCTGATGAAACACGACCCGCTATATGAAGCGCCGGAATTCTGGGTATTGAAAAATGTTGGCAGTTTTGCGTTCGAATTCATGGGCGGCGGTATTGCTGTAGTCTGCGGCTATGACAGTGAGCAGTTTGAATCAGTGCTGGGTGACCGCGCTTGCACAGGCATGGTTGGCGGCATTGTATACTTCCGGGGGAAGGCCAAAGGCATATCGGCCAAAGATACAAAAATATTGCCATTAAATCAAGAAGACATTGCATATCTTGATGGAAAAATGGATGATTTTTTGGGAGCTATCGGCCGGCCTGAGTTACGTAGCCAGCTTACCGACTGGAGCGAGTGGCAGAAAGTAGTGCCGCTGTCTTATGACGAACGCCCCAAGAAAGCCAATACAGACATTTATTCTTTCCGCACTCAGGCCTGGGTTCCCGGCGGCATTTTCAGTGATGTTTGCGACGATGATTTTGCAGTAATCGGTGCAATAACGACCGGTGCCTTACGTCGTCGGATACCGGTCTGGGAAAACGGTAAATACAGTGCACCGTGTGAGTTTAATTGTACAGCGTCGGTGCCGTCACAACAGCGGTTCAACTTGTTACGGGACGGTAAAATTGACGAAGCTTACCGGCTGGTACTTGAATATACGCCGTTTCCGGGATCGGTCTGCGGTGCGGTGTGCCCCAATCTCTGCATGGACGACTGTACCCGAAAAAAAGTTGATATTTCGGCGCAAATTGGTAAATTAGGCCAATATTCGATTAACGTTGATTTGCCCAAAGCTGAAGTCAAAACCGGTAAGCATGTGGCTGTTATCGGCGGTGGCGCGGCCGGCCTTACCGCTGCCTGGCAGCTGGCGCGTCTGGGCCATGAGGTAACAGTGTTTGAAGCCGATGCCAAAGCCGGTGGTAAGATGGAGCAGGTTATTCCGCGCTCGCGTTTGCCGCAGGAGACGTTGGCCCGGGAGATCGCCCGGATTAGGGAAATGGGTGTAACCATAAAAACAGGCGTGCACGTTGATAAAGAAAAATTTGCCTGGATAAGGGACAGTCATGACGCAGTGGTAATTGCCACCGGTGCGCATGTTACACGGGTAATCAACTGGCCCGGCCATGAACGGATTGTAAAAGGTCTTGAATTTCTTAAGGCAATCAACCGTGGTGAACGCCCGGCAATTGGCAGAAGGGTAATTGTCATTGGCTGCGGCAATTCAGGCATGGACGTAGCCGTAGGCGCTTATGGTCTGGGAGCTGAGCAGGTAACTTGTATTGATGTCCAGCGCCCGGCGGCATTTGATAAAGAAATGGCGCACGTCAAGGAACTGGGCGGCGAAATACTCTGGCCGGTATTCACCAAGGAAATAACCGCCGAGGGGATTATTACCCAGGACGGGCAGTTGATTAAAGGCGACACTGTTATTATCGCCATCGGCGAAACGCCGGACTTAAGTTTTGCTCCAGATAGCCTGCCGGTAGAGCGTGGCTGCCTGAAACCGGCTACCGACTATAGTGTGGCCCAAGGTATATTTACAGCCGGGGACACGATTCGTCCCGGCCGGCTGGTAGATGCCATTGGCGCCGGGCGGGAAGCAGCGCTGGCGGTTGATGCATATTTGAAAGGTCAAAGTTATACTCCGGTTCAAAAGAATAAAATTCCGGCCGGACGGATGAGTACGGCATATTTCAAAAAATGTCACAGCTGTGACGTGCCTGAGGCTAACAATGACTATACCCGTTGTATTAGCTGCGGCACCTGCCGGGATTGTCATATGTGTCTGAAATCATGCCCTGAAAATGCCATTACCCGTACGGTCGGCGCTAACGGTGCCGAGTACGCCTCAGACCCCGATAAATGTATTGCCTGTGGTATCTGCGCCGGCATTTGCCCATGCGGAGTATGGACGATGGAGCCTAACGCCGAACCTGTGAAATTTTATAGATAAAAAATTTCGACGCCGCTCTGGCAGAATTGCCGACAGCGGTGTCTTTTTATTGAGAACATAAATACACTATACAAAAACAAATAAATACTGCATGTTGTAAAAATGTTATTGACAGCCGTTATAGCTTGCCAATATAATAATATCCATAGACAAGAGATACTAATATCTTTGTCAGAGGCACATGGAGTTTCCATAACACCGCAAGCACCTTTGCGCATGAAAGGAGTTGGTCATTTACTGTTACACAATAGTATATGTTGTAACATAAAGATTAACTGGTCAACTCCCGGGTACAAATACTGAAGTGGCTAGGTAAAGAGTGAATACTTCAGGGGAAAGAAGGGAATTTACAGTGTCCAAGAAATGCCTAATCTTTATTGGTCTGGCAGTGGCTCTGACCATGCTGGCCGGCTTGGTGGCAGGCTGCGGAAGCTCAGATTCTAAGACTGCTGACTCTAAAGAAATTAAGGTTGGCGGTAACTTTGAAATGACTGGCGGCATTGCCAACTTCGGCAACCAAACGGCTAACGGTATCAAACTGGCGTTTAAAGAAGCCAATGCAGCCGGTGGTGTTCTGGGTAAGCAGCTTACTTTTATCATTGCCGACAACAAGTCTGAGCCGGCTGAGGCGGCTAACGCAATTACCAAACTTATTACTCAAGATAAAGTAGTTGCCGTGCTGGGCCCGGTATCAAGCTCCAATGTCCTGGCAACCCTGCAAATAGCTCAAGACAACAAAATTCCGGTACTTACTGCCACTGCTACCAATCCTAAAGTAACCGTCGATAATGGTAAAGTACGGCCTTATGTTTTCCGTGCCTGCTTTATTGATCCTTTCCAAGGCAAAGTAATGGCTGATTTCGCTGCTAAATCGGTTAAGGCCAAAACTGCGGCGATTTATGTTGACAACAGTTCCGATTATTCCAAAGGCTTAGCTGAAGTGTTCGAAACATCCTTTACTCAAGGTGGCGGAAAAATTGTCGCCAAGGAAGGCTTCCTGCAAAAGGATACCGACTTTAAAGCTACTTTGACCAAGATTAAGGCTGCTAATCCGGACGTTATCTTTATTCCTGCTTACTATGAAGAGGTTGGCAAAATTGTAAAACAAGCCCGTGAATTGGGTATTACCGTACCGCTCTTAGGGACTGACGGCTGGGATGACAGCAAACTGGTTGATATTGCCGGCGCTGCTCCGCTGAATAACGGTTTCTTCAGCAACCACTATTCTTCTCAGGACAAAGATCCTAATATCGTAAAGTTTGTTGAGGCCTATAAGAAAGAGTACGGTCAAGAACCCAGCGCTTTGGCAGCTCTTGGTTATGATGCCGGTCTTATGTTGATTGACGCCATCAAACGTGCTGGCAGCGCCGATCCGGCTAAAATCCGCGATGCTTTGGAGCAAACTAAAAATCTCCAAGTCAGCACTGGTATCCTGACACTTGACGCCAACCATAATCCGGTTAAGAGTGCGGTTGTTATTGAAATGAAGGATGGCAAACAACTCTTTAAAGAAAAGATCAATCCTTGATAATAATGGAAACAAATAAATAGAGTGGTAAGAGAACTCTACCAATGTACAGTGAGGTGCAAGGGGTAAGGCTACGGTCTTATCCCTTTTTACCTAAATGAGACACTAGTGGTGTTCTTCTAGAATGGACATATATCAAGATGTACTATGGCGGAAGTATTGACACGGATGGACAGGGCCCCTATAATATACCTGTATCAAATACAGGTATATGTTGTTAGTGGACAACTGCTGCTAACAACCGCATTGGACCTACAGGAGGTAGCGACGGTTAGGTTCCAAGCTATAAGGGGGCGATACTGTAGATACTTATCCGGCATGGCGTGCTATCTTTGATATTTAGGAGGAGAAACCATGGTGAAGACAAAATTTGTTAAATTAGTAAGCGTAATGGTAACTGTGCTTATGGTGGCAGGCCTTATTGCCGGTTGTGGCGGCAGCGGCAGTCAACAAGCAGATGTAATTAAACTGGGTGCTAACCTTGAGATGACAGGTGGCAATGCCACTTTTGGCCAGTCGGCTGCCAATGGCGCCAAACTGGCCATTAAAGAAGTAAATGCCAAAGGCGGGGTGCTTGGAAAACAACTGTCTCTGGTAATTGCTGATAATAAAAGTGAGGCGGCTGAAGCTGCCAACGCCATGCAGAAACTGATAACTCAGGATAAAGTAGTGGCAGTCATTGCGCCGATTGCTTCCTCAAGTGTTATTGCTGCCGCGCAAGTGAATACCGACAATAAAGTGTTGGCAATCAGCCCGACGGCCTCCAACCCTAAAGTTACTGTTGACCCCAATAGCGGCAAAGTCCGTGAATTCCTGTTCCGGGCTGCCTTTATTGATCCGTTTCAAGGCTCGGTAATGGCATCTTTTGCGCAAAAATCACTAAAAGCAAAAACCGCTGCGTTGTATATTGATAACTCCAGCGATTATGCCAAGGGCTTAGGCCAGTTCTTCAAAGAAACCTTTGAAAAAAATGGCGGCACAATAGTGGCTAACGAAGCGTATTTGGCTAAAGATACCGACTTTAAAGCTACATTGACCAAGATTAAATCACAAAACCCTGACGTAGTATTTGTTCCCGGCTATTATCAAGAAGTGGGAATGATCATTAAACAAGCACGGGAACTTGGACTTAATGTTCCTTTCCTGGGCGGCGATGGCTGGGATTCTGCTAAATTACCGGAAATTAGCGGTGCCCAGGCGTTGAACAATACTTTTTTCAGCAATCATTATTCGCCTGATGACAACAGTTCAGCGGTAAAAGCTTTTGTCGAAGCCTATAAAAAAGAGTATAATCAGACCCCTGACGCTTTTGCCGCGTTATCATATGACGCTACGATGATGGTTATTGAAGCCATCAAACGGGCCGGCAGCGCTGATCCGGTTAAAATCAAGGACGAGCTTGCCAAGACCAAAGATTATCAGGCTGTATCGGGATTGATCACTTTAAACGAGACTCATGACCCTGTTAAGAGCGCTGTAATCATTGAAATGAAAGACGGCAAGCAGACGTTTAAAGAGAAGGTAAATCCATAACTAAGGGTACGTTGCGTCCCCTGTGGACGGGACACCTGATTTGTCCCGTCCATCCGGACCAACCGGCCCTGCTATATAGTATAATTTATGAAAATGGAGAGGGGAGAGCGCATGTGGATTTTTCAGGCTTAATTGGACAGCTAGTACAACAATTAATTAACGGTATTTCCCTGGGCAGCATTTATGCGCTCATTGCTCTGGGGTATACCATGGTTTACGGTATAATCAGGCTGATCAACTTTGCCCACGGTGACATCTATATGTTGGGCGCTTACGCAGGTTTTTTCGCCATAACAGTCTTTAAGTTTTCCTTCATTCCGGCGCTGATTTTTTCGATGGCTGCTGCCGGCATTGTTGGCATGTTTATTGAAAGAGCAGCTTACCGCCCACTGCGACAGGCGCCCAAAATAGCGGTTTTAATTACGGCAATTGGTGTATCGCTGTTTTTAGAATATGGCGGAATGCTGCTGGTATCGCCTCAGCCTCGGACTTTTCCTGCGGTCTTTACTGCTGAGGTTTACAAAATAGGCGGTATGGTGATAAACAGCCAGCAAGTCATTATCTTAGTGGTGTCCCTGCTGTTAATGGTCATTCTGACCTATGTCGTACACCGTACTAAAATCGGCAAAGCCATGCGGGCCGTATCATTCGATACCGATGCCGCCCGGCTTATGGGTATTGATGTTGACCGGGTCATTTCCTTTACTTTTGGCATTGGCTCAGCTCTGGCTGCTGCTGCCGGTGTACTTGTCGGTATTTACTACAACTCGATTGACCCGCTCATGGGGATCATGCCTGGCCTTAAAGCCTTTGTTGCCGCAGTATTAGGTGGTATTGGCAGCATTCCCGGCGCTATGCTCGGCGGGACCATACTGGGCGTTATTGAAGCGCTGGTCAGCGGCTTTTGGTCTTCGACCTTCCGCGACGCAGTAGCATTTGCTATCCTTATTATTATCTTGTTGTGGAAACCGGCAGGCCTCTTGGGTAAAAATGTCCGGGAGAAAGTGTAGGTGACAGGCATGAATTTAGCAAGAAAAACTAAAACCGACCTTATGGCGCTGGCAGGTTGCGTGATCGCCTTTGCCATAGTCCAGGGCCTGATCATGGCTGATATAATCGGTCCTTTTTGGCAACTTAATATTATCCTGATCGGTATTAATATTATTCTGGCCGTAAGCCTCAACCTGATCAACGGTTTTACCGGTCAGTTCTCGATTGGCCACGCCGGGTTTATGGCTGTCGGCGCCTACTTAAGCGCTGTTCTTACTGTAAAATTTCAACTGCCGTTTATTGTGGCTATCCTGGGGGGCGCGCTTGCAGCCGGGGTGCTGGGGTTTGCGATTGGGTTGCCCACACTCAGGTTAAACGGCGATTATCTGGCAATCGCAACCTTAGGGTTGGGTGAAATAATCAGGATTTGTATTCTCAACATTCAATATATCGGCGGTGCGTCCGGCTTTATGGGCATTCCCCGCTATACGGACTTTCCCTGGGTATTTACCCTTACCGTGGTTACTGTTTTTGCGATTAAAAACTTTATTGACTCAACACACGGCCGGGCGTGTATCTCGATTCGCGAGAATGAAATTGCCGCCGAAGCCATGGGGGTTGATACCACAAAATATAAGGTGTTGGCCTTTACTATGGGGGCAGCTTTTGCCGGCGTCGCCGGGGCGTTGTTCTCTCACTATTTTTACATTGCCCATCCGGCCTCGTTCACCTTCATGAAGTCATTTGATATTTTGACCATGGTGGTTTTGGGCGGTCTCGGCAGCATCACCGGCAGTATTACTGCGGCAGTCTTGCTGACCTTTGTCTCGGCGGCGCTTGCCAGCTACCCTGAGTGGCGGATGATAATTTATTCATTGCTGTTAATTGTTCTGATGATGTACCGGCCGCAAGGCTTATTTGGCAATAAAGAAATAAGCCTGAAGATGTTCAGCCGCTTGACAGGAGGTAAGCAAAATGGCGCTACTCAAGGCAACTAAACTGTCTAAAGTATTCGGCGGCCTCCGGGCGGTCTCCAACTTCGACGTCGAAATAGCTCCCGGTGAATTAGTCGGCCTTATCGGCCCCAACGGCGCCGGCAAAACGACAGCCTTTAACCTCTTAACCGGCGTGTATGAGCCGACTGAGGGACAGATTGAGTTTGACGGCAAAAGCATTGTCGGCCTTAAACCCTACCAGATTACCCAACGCGGTATTGCCCGTACTTTTCAGAATATCAGGCTGTTTGCCGACCTTAGTGTGCTTGATAATGTAAAGATTGCCTATCATTTCCATGTAAAATACGGCTTATTGGAGTCTATGTTGCGCGTGGGCCGGTATCATAGCGAAGAAGCCGAAATTGAGGAAAAAGCCATCAGGTTCCTGGAAATATTCCAACTGGCAAACAAAAAGGACGAAATTGCCAAAAACTTGCCTTATGGCGAGCAGCGCCGACTGGAAATCGCCCGGGCGCTGGCTGCTCAACCCAGGCTATTACTTTTGGACGAACCGGCTGCAGGTATGAATCCGCAAGAAACCCAGCAACTTATGGAAATGATTCGCTGGATCAGAAAAGAATTTAATCTGACAATTTTGTTGATTGAACATGATATGAGTCTGGTTATGGGCGTGTGCGAACGCATTTATGTGCTTGACTATGGCAGCATAATTGCTCAGGGTACGCCGCAGGAAATTAAAAATAATCCGCGGGTTATCGAGGCCTACCTCGGTGAGGAGGTTTAGATTATGACAATGTTAAAAGTTGACAACATAAACGTGTATTATGGCGCCATTCATGCGCTCAAAGGCATTAGTGTTGAAGTAAACCAAGGTGAAATTGTAACACTAATCGGCGCCAACGGCGCTGGCAAGAGCACAACGCTCCGCACCATTTCCGGTCTGTTGAAACCTAAAACGGGAAAGATAATATTTGAAGGCCAAGACATTGCCGGTGCAGCTGCGCAAAATATTGTTAAACTGGGGATTTCGCAAGTCCCGGAAGGACGTCGTGTATTTGCCAATATGACAGTCCTGGAAAATCTGGAACTGGGCGCATATCTGCGCTCTGATGCGCAAGAGATAAAAGCAGACATGGATAATGTATTTACCCGTTTCCCCAGATTAGCCGAGCGGCGCAGCCAGCTTGCCGGAACGCTTTCGGGCGGCGAGCAGCAAATGCTGGCCATGGGCCGGGCGCTTATGAGCCGTCCCCGCATTCTGCTCTTAGATGAACCGTCAATGGGGTTGGCGCCACTATTAGTAAAGGAAATTTTTTCCATAATCAAAGATATTAATGCAACCGGCACAACCATTCTCCTGGTTGAGCAAAACGCCCACATGGCATTGTCGATTGCCCATAAAGCCTATGTGCTGGAAACCGGCCGGATAACCTTGTCCGGCGATGCCAAGGAATTGGCCGAAAGCGAAGAAATCCGCAAAGCCTATCTTGGTGGCTAATATAAATATATTAATATTAATGTAGGGGAGTGTTGTATTATGATCGTATTCAAACGAATGACCCCTAATCCCACTACCATTACGTCAGCCATGACCATTCTTGATGCGTTGCAAATCATGCGCAGCAACAAATTCCGCCGTCTGCCGGTGGTGGATAACGGCAAACTGGTTGGTATTGTAACTGACCGGGACCTACGAGAGGTATCGGCCTCACCGGCTACTTCGCTGTCGGTGTTTGAACTCAACTACCTCTTGGCCAAAATGCAGGTTAAAGACATTATGACCAAGAAGGTGTTAACGGTTAGTCCTGACGCCACTGTGGAAGAGGCGGCATTACTCATGTACAACAACAAAATCGGTGGACTGGTTGTTGTTGATGAAAGCCAGGCGGTGGTAGGCATTCTGACCGAAACCGATATATTTAAAGCTTTTGTTGATGCCATGGGCCTGCCTCAGGGCAAGACCCGCCTAAGCCTTTTGTTGCCTGACCGTCTGGGCGTCATCCATGATATTTCCGGCGTATTTAAGGAACTTGGCGTCAGCATTGGCAGTTTTGTCAGTTTCCCGGCTGAGGATGGTCAGTATGAAGTTGTAATTCGCGCCGACATCCCGGATGTCAAGACATTGACTGAACGATTGGCCGCGCTTGGTTATCCGGTGCAGCACGTTGTACAAATCGGTTAAAATCAATAAATCGAACGTAAATTTTACACATATTGCTTGCTATGTTAATATAATAGAGTAGGAACAGGCGGCCGGAAGTTTCGGCGCAGCCGGGCAGCAAGCAGCAGGCAGGACACCTGCGGGACCTATTGGACCCGCAGGTTTATTATTGCCGTTTACATTATCATAAAGCATCTCTTTTTGATAATCAGTAAAAATGGCGAACCCCTAAAAGGTCTAGGTGGCTTCTGCGGCGTCCTAAATAAACTCAGCCCAAGCTAGGTCTTATCGTATGGGGGGAAGAAGTGTGGAAGTTAATCATACTAAATTAAAGCAGCGGACAGCGCGGTTGTCGGTAGTATCTAATACACTACTTGTTATGCTTAAGTTAGTTGTTGGGATATTTACCGGCTCGGTTAGTATTGTTTCTGAAGCCGCCCATTCCGGAGTTGACTTAATCGCCGCCCTGGTAGCCTATGTGGCGGTAAAAAAGTCCGGTAAACCGCCGGACAGTCAGCATGCTTACGGCCATGGCAAAATTGAAAACCTGTCAGCCGCATTCGAAGCTGTGCTTATTGTTCTGGCTGCATTATGGATTGTATATGAATCAGTCGAAAAAATAAAAACGGCCCATGCGCCGGAATATCTGGAGTACGGCCTCTTCGTAATGGCATTGTCTGTGGCCGTCAACTACTGGGTTTCCAGTAAACTGTATCATGTGGCCCTGTTAACCGGCTCACACGCACTGGAAGCCGATGCGTTGCATCTAAAAGCTGATATCTGGACCAGTGTAGGCGTATTTTTAGGGCTCGGCATTATTCAATACACCGGTCTGTACTGGCTTGATCCGGCCATTGCTATTGCCGTAGCGGTGGTGGTATTTAAAGCCGGTTTTGATATGACCATGAAAAGCATTTATGAGCTGACTGACGTCAGCCTGCCTGAAGATGAAGAAAGAGAAATTAGAACCATCGTCAGCAGCCATCCGACAGTAATTGCTGTTCATCAACTGAGAACCAGGCGTTCAGGCAGCTTTCGCTTAATTGACATGCATATCATCTTGCAGAAAAATATGCATCTTGATAAAGCGCATGCGGTATGTGACGAAATTGAGGCAACAATCCAAAAAAAGTTTAATCCCTGTGATGTTATTATTCATTTGGAGCCATGCGACTACTATGATGACTATGGCGCTTGCCCGGCCGAGTGCGAAGAAAACTGTAAACATGAGTGACGGTGGAATATACCGCCGTTATTTTTATTATAAAAAAGGTTTTGCCTCAAGCAGGGTATAATATATCCAGGTATAATATATATTAGGATAGCAGCAAAGGAGGTGGCATATTCCGTGATAAAACTTACAGATTTCACCCAGCGTGGCGGCTGAGCGGCCAAAGTGGGGCCAGGGGACCTGGCCGGAATTTTAAGCCGGCTGCCGGTAATGCACAATCCTAATGTGCTTGTAGGGATTGCTACTTCGGATGACGCCGGCGTATACAAGCTAAATCCGACAACTGCATTAATACAGACTGTAGATTTTTTCACGCCAATTGTTGATGATCCCTATATGTTCGGCCAAATAGCCGCCGCTAACAGTTTAAGCGACATTTATGCCATGGGTGCGATGCCAATAACAGCGTTAAACTTGGTGGCTTTCCCTAATTGCAAACTGCCGGGCGAAGTGCTGCTGGCCATTTTGCAGGGGGGCCAGGATAAAGTGGCTGAGGCTGGGGCTGTCATTATCGGCGGCCATACAATTGACGATACCGAGCCTAAATACGGGCTGTCAGTTACCGGTATAGCTCATCCGGACAAAATTTGGACAAACGCCGGGGCGCAGCCGGGAGATTACCTGGTATTGACTAAAGCGCTGGGGACAGGGATTTTGGCATCGGCAGCCAGGGCTGACATGTTTGCCCAAGGTGTAGCGGCAGCTACAGTCAGCATGGCGGCTCTTAACGCCAAAGCTGCCAAAGCTGCAACTGATTTTAACATTCATGCCTGCACTGACATTACCGGCTTTGGGCTGTTGGGTCATGTATATGAAATGGCAGCTGGCAGCAGTGTGGCAGTAACTATCGACAGTGCGTCGCTGCCTATTCTGCCTGAAGCGGCTGACGCTGCCGCCATAGGCCTGGTGCCAGGCGGTGCGTATGCCAACCGGAACTACCTGCAGACGGTCGAATTTGCGGATAGTGTGCCGGAGAACATCAGAGATATTTGTTTTGATCCGCAGACATCAGGCGGACTGTTATTTGCCGTACCGGAAAATGAGGCCGGAAAATTGATGGCTGCACTGGGTGTTGCCGGGGTGACGGCAGCCAGTGTTATCGGCCAGGTAACGGCAACAGGGAAAGGAGAAATATATGTCAGATAGAATTGTTGATTGCCGGGGGCTGGCTTGTCCCCAACCGGTCATTAATACCAAAAAGGCTGTTGAACAATTGGTCTCAGGCCGTATTATTGTTATTGTCGATAATGAGGTAGCCAAGTCCAATGTTGTTAAATTCGCTACCGCCAATAGCCTGGGAGCGGCCGTGGAAGAAAAAGACGGACATTACTACATTACTCTTGTCAAAGATGTCAGTCAGCTGTCGCCGGTGTCCCCAAGAACGGAGATAACCGGGGAGTGTGAGTCTCGCCAGGTTTACTTAATTACTCGGAATACATTAGGCCAGGGGTCAGAAGAACTGGGCGCCGTGCTTATGAAATCGTTCATGGCCACCCTCCTTGAAGTCAACCCCCAGCCGGCGGCCATGCTCTTTATCAATAGCGGTGTCAAATTGACCGTCCAAGGCTCGCCGGTACTGGAACAACTGGCCACACTGGCCGGGCGGGGCGTGAGTATCCTGTCTTGCGGCACATGCCTCGACTATTACCAGCTTAAGGCAGATCTGGCAGTGGGTGAAGCAACCAACATGTACACTATTGTCGAGACAATCTCAACATCTAAGACTGTCAGTTTATAAGCAGGTGATTTTATTACATATCAGGACTATGACCGGCTGCTCTCCTTTGATTCGGTGCATCATGCCATCAAAGCCGAAAAAATTCTGAGCGATGCCGGCATCCCGGCTTATGCTTTGCCAACCCCGCGTCAAATCGATATTAGCTGCGGGCAGTGCCTGTTATTTGCGGCAGCGCAAGAAAACAAACTTCTAAGTTTACTTACGGGACATAAAGTACGCTGGGCTAAGCTGTTTAGCCGTGTGCCGGCAGGCAATGGAACCTATATTTATGAAAAAATAAATGACTATGGAGGTTAGCGTGGAACAACTGCTGACACCTGAGTTTTGGCTGGGGATAGCAATTAGAGTAATCCGGCTGGCGGCTATTGGCGTAGGCGGCATTGTTTTACTCAAGGTTACCAATGCGCTGGTAGAACAGTTTTTCTTACCCAAGCCTGGGACTAAAAAGCTGTATCTTGAAGAAAAACGGGCCAGAACGTTAAGCAGCCTGCTGCATAGCATAATACGATATACCATCTATTTCATCGTGGCCGTCATGATTTTGCAGGAGTTTAAAATTGACACCACCTCAATTGTGGCTGGCGCCGGCATTATCGGGTTGGCCTTGGGCGTAGGCGCCCAAAGTCTTATTAAAGACTTTATCACCGGCTTTTTTATTATTTTGGAAGACCAGTACGGTGTGGGCGATTATGTAGTAATTGGCGATATGGCAGGAACTGTTGAAGAGTTGGGGTTCCGGGTCACCAAGCTACGGGACTTTAACGGCATACTGCACATCGTTCCCAACGGCTCGGTAACCCGGGTAAGCAATCACACCAGAGGTCATATGCTGGCGGTAGTCAATGTACCTGTTCCGTATGAAGCTGATATTGACCTAGTTTTTAAAATATTAGATGAAGTGTGTATAACCGTCGGCAAAAGTATGACGGAAGTGCTGGACGGGCCGCAGGTAGTGGGTGTAGTCGACTTGCGGCCGGGCGAAATTATGATCCGCTTGACCGCCAAAACAGTTCCGCTAGAACAAGTCAAGGTGGAAACGGCGCTGCGCCGCTTGATAAAGGAACGGTTTGCCGAAGCCCGGATTCCTCCGCCTCTGTTGCTTAACGTTGTGCCGGTGGCGGAAAAAAAAGCAGCGAAAACAGGAGGCTAGTATGAATCAAAGGTACAATTATAAAATTGGCGAAATTGTAAAAATGAAAAAACTTCATCCCTGTGGCGGCGATCGTTGGGAGATTACCCGCACCGGGATTGATTTTGGCTTAAAATGTTTAAAGTGCGGTCGTCAGGTAATGATCCCGCGACCCAAATTTGAAAAGGGTGTTAAGGCGGTAATTTCAGCTGCCGGTACTGACTCCAAGCAGACTTGAATTTCTACCGGCATTAATTTACAATATAACAGTTAACGTCAATAAACATTTGGCTGTAAGTTGCCAGCCTTAAAGGTGGAGTAAGATTAATGAGCACGAATCTGGAAGTCGGCATTGTGGGTCTGCCTAATGTCGGTAAAAGTACATTATTTAACGCTATTACCAGAGCCGGAGCCGAAGCGGCCAACTATCCGTTCTGTACCATTGAGCCTAATGTCGGTGTTGTTGACGTTCCTGACGAACGTCTGGGCCGGTTGACTGATATGTACCGTCCTAAGCGGACGATACCTGCCGCCATGAGGTTTGTCGATATTGCCGGACTGGTAGAAGGCGCTGCCCAAGGCGAAGGGCTTGGTAACAAATTCCTGGCCCATATCCGTCAAGTAGATGCCGTGGCGCAGGTGGTAAGATGTTTTGCCGACGATAATATCACCCATGTGGCAGGTAGCATTGACCCGGTGCGCGATATCGAAATAATCAACACCGAACTTTGCCTGGCCGACCTCGAAACTGTCGAAAAACGTATTGAGCGGGTACAAAAAATGCTTAAGGGCGGTGATAAGAAGGCGCAGGCTGAGCTTGAAGCACTCAAAAGTGTCAAGCACGCTTTAGAAAATGGCCAGCCTGCCCGCCGTGTCGTCCACGACGGGGATATGGCTGATCTGCTAAGAGATCTATTCCTGTTAACCTTAAAGCCTACCTTGTTTGTTGCCAATGTCAGTGAACAGGAAGCAGCTGATTCCAGCGCCAACCCGCATGTTGCCAAGGTGCGCGAGTACGCCGCTCAGGAAGGCGCAGAAGTAATTGTCGTATCAGCCAAGGTAGAGTCGGAGATTGCCGAACTGCCTGATGATGAAGCCCGGGAGTTTTTAGCCGATTTGGGCCTTGCCGAATCCGGGCTTGACAAACTTATTCGCGCCAGTTTCAAACTTTTGGGACTTATGACGTTTTTTACCGCCGGTGAACAGGAAGTGCGGGCCTGGACTATTGTCCGGGGTACCAAAGCGCCGCAGGCTGCCGGTAAAATTCACACCGATATTGAGCGCGGTTTTATCAGGGCCGAAATCGTATCCTATGATGATTTAATAGCTGCCGGGTCGCATAACGCCGCAAAGGAAAAAGGCCTGGTCCGTTTAGAGGGTAAAGAATATGTAATGCAAGATGGCGATGTCACATATTTCCGCTTCAATGTATAATTTTGAATCATTGTTTAGCAGTGGGTGGTTTTTGTGACCGCCCTTTTCCTTTTAAGGAGGTAGACCTTTGAGTGAAAAATTAACCCGTACGGATATTTACAATGTATCATTGCTGGCGGCGGGACACTTTTTTAGTGACTTTTACGCCAATTTTTTGCCGGCGCTGTTGCCGCTGGTTATGGTTAAGCTGGGTCTATCGCTTACACTAAGCGGGGCGCTGGTTATGGTTTATTCGGTAATATCAAGCGTACTTCAGCCACTAAGTGGCTATATTATTGATAAATACGGCTATACTTGGTTATTGCTTGTTACCACGCCGGTAAGCGCCGTCTTTATTTGTTTGGCCGGGCTTGCCGGCAGCAAAGCAGTCCTGTTTTTATTAGTGACACTGGCTGGACTGGGGGCGTCAATATTTCATCCACTGGCCGCCAGCCTGATGGGCAAAATAGTTACTGCCGAGACCACAGGCACAGCCATGGCAGTCTTTGTGTTTGGTGGCAATGCCGGATTTGCCTTGGCCCCGGCCGTTATCATGTACTGCTTAAACACCGGTGGCACAACCGGCTTGCTTTGGCTTATTATTCCCGGTTTAGCTGTTACCTGGGCTTGTTATACGGCAGGCCTCCACCGGGTGAATATCCGTCGTGCGACTAAGCCTGTTGGGGAGGAAGGCAGTGGTCAGAGCGTTCCCTGGTACAAGTCGCGTGGCTTGCTCTTTTTAAATGCTTCTGCCGCCCTCAGGGCGTGGGTGCAGGCAGCAATACTGACATTTTTGCCGCTGGCCCTGGCCGGGGCCGGGCAACCGCCGACAGTGGCGGCGGCAATGCTTACAGTATTTTTGATGAGTGGGTCCTGCGGCTCGCTTGTTGGCGGTTGGATAGGTGACAAAATTGGCCGTAAGGCTGGCGTAATTGGTTCGTTAGTTCTATGTTTGCCTGTATCATATTTATTTCTTGTTGACTTAACACCGTCGCCGGTTAACTACATTCTGGTGGCTGTTAGCGGGGCGCTGCTGCAGAGTGCAATGCCGACATCAGTTGTATGGGCTCAGGA
Source organism: Sporomusaceae bacterium ACPt (assembly GCA_041428575.1). Taxonomy (GTDB): domain Bacteria; phylum Bacillota; class Negativicutes; order Sporomusales; family Sporomusaceae; genus Sporomusa_D; species Sporomusa_D carbonis. Next base: position 4,098,491 of record CP155570.1, on the reverse strand, counting down.
ATTGTTGCCAGGTAATGCCGCTATGGCGTCCGGCATGATGTTGGGCCTGGCGTTTGGTTTGGGCGGAGTTGGCGCGGCCATAACCGGGGCGCTAGGTGACCAGATTGGCCTGCAACCTGCACTGGTATGGACGCTGCTTGCTATTATTCCGGCAATTGCATTGACTGCTGTTATTCCTCAGACAGGCAAATTCCCGGTAACAATTTGCCAAACGCCAAACTCGATCGACAGCCAAAACTAAGCGGTTTTAATTATTTATCAATTTGTATCCGGCTTTTTCTTGCATTTAGCAAACAATTAATGCTATAATAATTTAGTCGCAAAAATACATATTGTGACATGGTTTTGTTTTTCAAAACCTTCCCTGCTCTCGTTTCTGGGGGCCATTAGTCCGAAGGAGGAGGTGATTTCGTGAGAAAATACGAAGTCGTGATTATTATTAAGCCTGGTGACGAAGAGGCTATTAATGCAACTATCGCCAAATTCGAGAACATCATTAAGAACACCGGTGGCAACATTGATAAGGTTGACCGTTGGGGCAAAAAACGCCTGGCTTATGAAGTAAAAGACTTCATGGAGGGTTATTATGCCCTGATTAACTTCACTGCTGAGCCGGCTACTGTGTTTGAGCTTGAACGCGTGCTGAAGATTACCGATGAAGTCCTTAAACACATGGTTGTTAAACTGGAAGACTAATTTTGAAGCCAGGAGGTATGAGGATAAATGAATAAAGTCATCCTTGTTGGCCGCTTGGCTCAAGATCCGGAAGTAAGATATACGCAAAGCGGCAAAGCAGTTGCTTCGTTTACCCTGGCGGTTAACAGATTTGGCGGTGGTCAAGGACAAAATTCAGCCGATTTTATTCCGGTAGTAGCGTGGGAAAAACTGGCTGAAACATGTGGCAACAATCTTACCAAAGGTCAGCGGGTGCTGGTCGAAGGCCGTCTGCAGATACGCTCTTACGAAACCAACGATGGGCAAAAGCGCCGGGTAGCCGAAGTAGTGGCGCAGTCCATTGAGTTCTTGGAACGCAAACAGGCGTCAGGTACTGACGCCGGGAATATAGATATCAATTCGTTCGGCAAAGATGTCTTCCCTGACGAGGAAATCCCATTTTAAAAGGGGGGTAAGCAAATGTCCATCAAACGCGAACGAGGCCGCAAGCCTAAGAAAAAAGTTTGCAGCTTCTGTGTTGATAAAGTCACCAATATTGATTACAAAGATGTTCCTAAATTGCGCCGCTATGCTACCGAGCGCGGAAAAATTCTGCCGCGCCGCATTTCGGGTAACTGCGCTAAACATCAGCGTCAATTGACTGTGGCTATCAAGCGGGCACGGAACATTGCTCTTCTGCCATTTACTGCAGAATAGGGCAAACAATTCATTGTTAATAAGGAGCAAGAATACCTGTGTTTCAGGCGTTCTTGCTCTTTTTATTACTTTGAAAAATTTTGGCTGTTGATACTTTACCCAAGGGCCAAAGCCGGGACTTTCTATAGTTTGGTATGTTTTGGTAAAATTGCTTTAAGTATTTTCCTGCATTCTCAAGCAGGAAATAGCCGGCCCTCGTTAGAATATAACAGGATGGACTAAGGAGGGGGTTAAGTGTTCTCCCAAGAATCAGACATTTTGCGTAGACTAAGGCTAATTGAAGGGCTTAAGGCCGATCTTTTAACCGAAGTGGGCAACTTATACCAAGCTATGGCCCACAACCACCGGGAAGCCATCGGGGAAGCTTTGGCCCAAGTGGTTATCTCGGCCTATATTCTCGGGCGGCGGCTGGGGATTGATTATACTGAGATGGATGAGATTGTTAATTGCCGGCTTGGATACAATATAAATCAGGAACCGGAAGTAGAACGTTGGTTCGGAGATATGAGTGAATATCGTAGACATCTCCGCCAGAAGAGGTGAAACATATGCAAAAAGCTCCCGTAAGACCAGTAGTTGAAGGTGGTGTACTCACCGCTGTTGCCATAATTTTTGCCCTTATCAGCACCTATGTGCCGGTTATCGGGGTTTTTGTCAATCTTATCTGGCCGGTTCCCATTGTACTCCTTGGCGTGCGGCACGGCTATAAATGGAGCATCATGGCTGTTGTAGCCTCAGGAATCATTATTGCTCTATTAATGCACCCGCTGACAGCTTTGTCAGTTGTGGTGGGTTTCGGATTAATCGGTATTGCACTGGGCTATGCGCTGCGCCAGGGCTTTTCGCCTGCTAAAGCCCTCCTTATCGGGGCTGCTGCCTCACTGGTTTCAAAAATTGCCGTTATTGCCATCAGTGCGGCGGTAATGGGTTTTAATCCGCTTAACCTTCAGTCTGATGCGATGGTTAAGGGACTGGAACAGGCAATGGAGTTTTACCGGGGCATGGGCATGAAGGAACAAGAGTTGGCGCAAATGGAAGCGGCCATGCGGCCGATGATTGATATGATGAAGATTATTCTTCCGGCTGGATTTGCACTGGCTGCGCTAGTCGACACTTTTCTTAATTTTCAGGTGGCCAAAGCTGTCCTGGCAAAGCTTGGCCAGCGTATTGAATCTTTCCCGCCATTTCGTCATTGGTCGATGCCCAGAGCTACAGTATACGCCTTGGCAGTAGCGCTTGCCGCCGTATATTGGGGAAAAACCCGGGAAATTGAACTATTATATAACGCCGGTGTGAACCTGCAGGTTATTACCACTGTGTTGCTGTCCATTCAGGGTATGGCTGTGTTTTACTTCCTTGCCGATAAATACAATTTGTCAAAGATTGTCCGGGGTATTATACTATTCTTAATATTTTCTAACGGTATTTTCATGCAAGCCCTCATTATCGGCGGCGCATTTGACTTAATATTCGATTATCGTCAACTGCGTGCTCCACGTCTGGAGTAACAGGAGGAATAACAATGCCTCAGGGTCCATCATTTTGGTTTGACACCCGTATCTATTTGGCGGTAACGGCAGCTCTCTTACTTGTTATTTGCTTCTACAATCCTTATGCTGCTGTGCTTGGCGCCGTATTGCTGTACGCACTCTATTTATACGGGTGGGAAAGGTACACATCCCGGCAAAAGGAAATAAACAATTACTTGGAAACTGTAAGTCACTCTATTGATACAGCGGCAGTCCAAGCGGTAAACAATTTACCGCTGGCTATGGTTATCATTGATCACCAGGGAGTGATCTACTGGCGCAATAACTTGTTTGCCGAGTGGGTCAATAATCCGGCCGAACCAGGACAGTTGCTTGGTAAATTTTGGCCCAATTTAGCGGTCGATAAAATTGCTGGTAAAGACGGCCGGATTAAACTGGAAGCAGACAGTCACTATTACGAAATTATCCATTGCGCTGTTGATAACTCACTCACTGTTCTCTATATTTCCGATGTTACCGCTATGGAGTCCGACAGGCTGGCCGGCTGCCGCACTCAGACAGTGCTGGCCTATATACAGATTGATAATTATGACGATGCCTTAACCGGTTTGAGCGAGAGTCAGCGCACCGCCGTCTTAGGTGAAGTCAACCGTTTATTGGCAGAATGGATAACCGAACTTGACGGCCATTTAAAGAAATATAGTGAGGACACCTATATCGCTGTGTTAAACCGGTGCGCTCTTGACCGGCTTATGACAGGTGACAAGTTTGATATTTTAGACCGTATTCGCAGCATTCAGGCAGGCAATAAAATTCCGGTGACTTTAAGTATTGGCGCGGCAACAGGTGAAAGCTCGGTTGCTGAGCTTGGGCAACGGGCCCAGGCTGGGCTGGATTTAGCCCTTAGCCGGGGCGGCGACCAGGCTGCCGTCAATATTAGCGGCAAAGTACAGTTTTTTGGCGGCAAAGCCAAAGCTGTTGAAAAAAATACCAGAGTCAAGGCCCGGATTGTGGCTCAAGCCATCCGGGAACTGATTGAGCAAGCTGACAGCATTGTAGTTATGGGCCATACCGGCGAAGATTTTGATAGTCTTGGCGCAGCGCTGGGGGTCGCAAAAATGGTTCACCACCTGGGTAAACAAGTACGGGTAGTTGTCAGTCAGCCCGGACTGGCAGTTGACAAACTGTCAGAACTACTTCTTGATTACGAAGAATACCGGGAACTGTTTATATCCCCCATGCAAGCCGCCCTGTTAGTTAATGCTAAAACACTGGTGTTTGTTGTTGACACCCATCGCCCCGAGTTGGTGGCTGCGCCTGATGTGTTAGCCGCAGCGGAACGTACGGTTATTATTGACCATCACCGCCGGGCTGAGACAATTATTGCCAATACACTGCTTGTATATCTTGAGCCGTCGGCCTCATCGGCCAGCGAACTGGTTACTGAGTTGCTGGGCTATTTTGACGAAAAACTGGAACTAAACCGTTTGGAAGCCTCGGCGCTATATGCCGGCATTGTTGTAGACACCAAGAACTTTGCCGTACAAACCGGGGTGCGGACTTTTGAAGCCGCTTCCTATCTTAGACGGGCAGGCGCCGACCCAACCCTGGTGCGGCACTTGTTCCGCGTTGACTTTGAAACAATTAAATCCCGGGCGGCCATTATTGAAACCACCGAAATGCCGTATGAAGGGGTAACAATAGCTATATGTCCGGCAGATGTTAAAAATGCTCAGGTCGTGGCCGCGCAGACAGCTGACATGTTGCTGAACATTGAAGGGGTACGTGTAAGTTTTGTCTTGTTTAACACTGATGATGCCATCGGCGTTAGTGCCCGTTCCCACGGCGATATTAATGTCCAGGTAATTATGGAAAAATTGGGCGGTGGCGGGCACCAGTCAGTGGCCGGTGCCAAAATCAGAAATGCCAGCGCCGAATTGATAAAAGCTAAAATTATTGAATTAGTTGATAGCTATTTAAAGGAGAGTGGAATACATGAAAGTAATTCTGCAGCAAGAAGTGAAAAAGCTCGGTAAAAAAGGTGATATAGTCGAAGTATCTGAGGGCTATGCCCGCAACTACCTATTGCCGCAAAAGCTGGCCATTCCGGCCACTGCTAATAATGTCAACAATGCTACTTTGCAAAAGGCGGCCGAGGAGCGTAAAAAAGAGCGTATGCTGGATGAAGCCAAATTACTGGCTGCCCAAATGTCTAAAATTACTGTTACCATACCGGTAAAGATGGGTGAAGGCGGCCGCTTGTTCGGCTCAGTTACGGCCAAGGACATTGCCGATGCCTTGGCTGCCCAGCATAAGATTGAGCTTGACAAGCGTAAAATTGAGCTTAAAGATGCGATCAAAGCCGTGGGAACATATCCGGTAGGTATTAAACTTCATCCGGAGGTTAGCACCCGGATTCAAGTTACCGTTACCGCCGGGTAACGGTTTCGCCAACCTTAAATTAGAAAGGTAAATTAAAACCTATGAAAGATTTCTTTAGCAAACTGGTACGCAGCGGTAACAACCAACGCGGCGCCAGCAACCGTAGTAATCAGGAAGACCAGCTCAAACGCCAGGTAGCAGCATTATATGGGTTGTATACCGGCGTTCTCGGAGCCGAAAAAGTCGTACTCAAAGCCGGTAAACTGGGAGCACTTGAGCTTATGCGTTCTGACAGCCTGTCTGAACGGGTGCTGGCATTGCAGAAACTGGTCTTTGAAGATCCGACAATTGACAAATTGCCGTCTTTTGACGATATTCCCGGTATTTTGGGCGAAATAGAAGAAGAATTGGCTGACCTGTGCGCCCGCCGGACTGTTGAAGACCGCATAGAAAAGAAAATTGCCGAAAAGATGGAAGAACGTCACCAGGAATATGTGCAGGAAATCCGCATGCAGGTTATCAAAGAAGAAAGCGATGCCAATGTGGAAAACCCGCAGACGCTCAAAAAATATGCCATGCTGGAAAAACTTGAAACCCGCAAGCTTACTAAGTCAGCTATGGAATTTCTCCGTCCGGCCAGCTTGGACGAAATTGTCGGCCAGGAACGGGCCATTGAGGCGCTACGGGCCAAACTGGCTTCACCGTATCCACAGCACCTTATCCTCTACGGACCGCCGGGAGTCGGCAAAACTACGGCTGCCCGCCTGGTGCTGGAAGAAGCCAAGAAGCTTAAAAATACACCATTTGCCAAAGACGCGCCATTTGTTGAAGTAGACGGCACAACACTCCGGTGGGACCCGCGTGATGTCACCAACCCCCTTTTGGGATCGGTACATGACCCTATTTATCAGGGAGCGCGCCGCGATCTGGCTGAAAGCGGTGTGCCTGAGCCCAAGCCAGGCCTGGTGACAGACGCTCATGGCGGTATTCTGTTTATTGACGAAATTGGCGAAATGGACCCTATGCTGCAGAACAAGCTGTTAAAAGTGCTTGAAGACAAGCGGGTATTTTTTGATTCAGCCTACTACGATCCGTCAGACGCCAGTGTGCCGAAATATATTAAAAAACTGTTTGAAGAAGGCGCGCCGGCCGATTTTATCCTAATTGGTGCCACCACCCGGGATGCAGGTGACATCATGCCGGCTGTACGCTCCCGTTGTGCTGAAATATATTTTGAACCGTTGACACCCAAGCATATTGAAGAAATTGTTTATAACGCCTCAGTCAAGTTGGGAGCGGCCATTGAGCCGGAAGTTCCGCGCCTGATCAGTGATTACACCATTGAAGGCCGGAAAGCTGTTAATATCTTGTCTGACGCTTACAGTATGGCGCTCATGCGTACCGGTAGCAGCGAGCAAGCCGTTACCATTACCGTGCAGGACGTATACCGCGTAGCCCAGGTCAGCCGTTTGTCGCCGTACGTCAACCGCAAGGCGGCGGCAACGCTTGAAGTGGGCAAAGTATTTGGCCTTGGTGTAAGTGGTTATTTGGGGTCAGTCCTTGAAATTGAGGCGGTGGCTTTCCCTGCCGAAACCGGTAAAGGCAGCATCCGCTTTAATGATACCGCCGGCAGCATGGCTAAAGATTCAGTATTTAACGCTGCAGCTGTTGTCAGAAAAATTACCGGACAGGACTTAGCCGGCTACGATATTCATGTGAATATTATCGGTGGTGGCCGCATTGACGGGCCATCCGCAGGTACCGCCATCCTATCGGCCGTTATTTCGGCCATTACAGGCAAACCGATCCGCCAGGATGTAGCCATTACCGGTGAAATTTCCATCCAAGGCCGGGTTAAGGCAGTCGGCGGCGTATTTGAAAAAGCCTACGGGGCCAAACAAGCCGGGATTTCCGTTATGATTATCCCGCAGGAAAACAAGGCAGATATCCCGGAAAATCACTTAGGCCTTGATATCCGTCCGGTCAATACCGTAGAAGAAGCGCTGGCCATTCTGTTTGACGAAGAGCAAGCCGCTAGCGCCTAGATAATCCAGAGAAAAAGATGAGTGCCGCGCTCCTCCCGCAGTGACAGCTTAAACGAATATGCGGGCAGCGCGGCATTTTGATACAGAGGAGGGAATTTACAGTTGATTGATCGCGTTCCTCCCCAAAACGTTGAAGCAGAGCAGTCGGTGCTTGGTGCCATGATGATTGAACGCGAAGCCATTTCCAAAGTGTCGGAGTTGTTAAGGCCGGAAGATTTTTACCGTGAGGCGCACCGCCTCATATATAGTGCCATGCTTGAGCTATTCAACAAAAATGACGCCGTCGATTTGGTAACAGTGGTGGAAGTGCTGCGGCGGAATGAAAAACTGGAACCGGCCGGCGGCATTGCCTATGTTTCGGCTTTAGCCAACAGTGTGCCAACAGCGGCAAATGTCATGTACCATGCCCGTATTGTCGAAGAAAAGGCGCTTCTGCGCCAGCTCATCAACACGGCTACCCATGTAGCCACTATGGGGTATGAAGCTAACGAAGAAGTGGCCGTTATTATGGATAAGGCCGAAAAGATGATTCTGGAAGTGTCCAACCGCAAAGCCGGCCAGGAATTTGCTTCAATAAAAAATATAATATTTGATGTATTTGATAAAGTTTCTGAACTTTATGCGTCCAAGGGCGGCATTACCGGGCTGCCCACCGGGTTTAAAGATCTGGATAAGCTAACGTCCGGTTTGCAGCCGTCAGACCTCATTCTTATTGCCGCCCGCCCCAGTATGGGAAAAACCGCCTTTGTACTTAACATAGCCCAACACGTCGCCATTAAAGAGAAGCAAGCGGTAGCATTTTTTAGCCTGGAGATGTCCAAGGAACAGCTTGTGCAGCGGATGCTGTGTGCCGAAGCCCCCATTGACGCCCAACGGCTCAGGATTGGTGAGCTGGAAAATAACGATTGGGACAAGCTGGTACGGGCTGCCGACCGCTTGGCCGCAGCGCCCATCTTTATTGACGATACTGCCGGTATTACCGTTATGGAGATGCGCTCCAAAGCCCGGCGGCTCAAGATTGAGCATGACTTAAAGCTGATCATCATTGATTATCTGCAGCTTATGCAGGGTGGATCAGGCGGTTCCCGCAGTGAAAACCGCCAGCAGGAAATCTCAGAAATATCGCGATCCCTAAAAGCTTTGGCCCGCGAGCTCAAAGTTCCGGTCATCGCCTTATCCCAGCTCAGCCGGAGTGTTGAATCCCGCCAGCTCAAAAAGCCGATGCTTAGCGACCTTCGGGAATCAGGTTCACTTGAGCAAGATGCCGATATTGTCGCCTTCCTGTACCGTGAAGACTATTACGAACCGGAAACCGAGCGCAAGAACATTACTGACGTCATTGTCGCCAAGCACCGTAACGGACCTGTTGACACAGTACAGCTCTTTTTCCACAAGCAGTTTACCAAGTTCAGCGATTTATCAAAAATGCCAGGGTAGATGCCTTTGTAGGGTTACGGTAAATACAAATTATTGATGGCGCCAATTCTATTTGGCGCCATTTGGCATTTGTGTGACCTAGCCACACTGCAATCTTTACAAAAAATTTATACACGAATATAAATTCTTTACTCCTTTTTTATGAGAGCCGGTATTACAATAAGTATGCTGCTCGATCTAATAGTGGTCAAAGTAACAGAAACAAGGAGACAAACTTTGCTATAGATGCCGTATCTTCATTTTTAATCATTATTTTATAGGGGGACATATGATGATCGGCAAGAATATCCGTACATGGCGAACTATGAGAGGATTAAGCCAAGAGGAGCTAGCAGTTGCTGTTGGTATATCGTTGTCGGCAATTCAGTTTTATGAAGAAGAAAAATGGCGGCCTGGTACTCCGGTTATTTCCCGCCTTGCCGAAGTTCTCCAAGTAACCATTCCCGATTTGGTAGGCAACTGCAAGGAAATTTATGATGATAACGGAGACCTGATACTCATAGAAAAAGACTGTGGCTGTCAAGTTGTTGTATTAGGGAAATTCAAGAACAAAACAAATTAGTATATCTATCGAAAATGATAAAAAATCTGAAGTGGTGCTGAGGATAGCTTATTTCTAAGTTTTTCCACAGCACCTTTTCTTATTTTCGCAGCCGTAATTTTTATAATATCTTTACAGGCCAGGGCAGTTTTTTAACGCCGTTTTGACCAGAAATGGGATACACTAGACTATGTTTCATACCCTACTTTAAAGGAGGATGGCCTTAATGGCTGACTTGTGGTTGGCTGCTGTGATTGCGGCAATATTACTTCTATATCTGATCTACGCACTGATGAAACCGGAGGAGTTTTAGTTATGGTTAATGATTTATTATTATTTGTATTTTACCCGGCGGTCCTGTTCCTGCTTTCCTGGCCGCTAAGCGCATACATGAAAAAAGTTTTTACTCTTGAGAAGACAATAGTCGACACTGTCTTTCGCCCTGTCGAAAAAACGCTATACCGCTTGTGTGGAATTGACGCAAGTACAGAAATGAATTGGCGCCAGTATGCCGGTACGCTGATAGGGTTTAATTTGCTGGGCATGCTGGCCGTTATTCTCATCCAGATGTTTCAGGGTGTGTTGCCGTTCAACCCGGAACATTTAGCAGGCGTCACTCCCTGGCATTTGGTATTGAATACCGCGGCCAGTTTTATGACTAACACCAACTGGCAAGCGTATGGCGGTGAAACAACGATGAGTTATTTTACACAGATGGCGGCGCTCTCTGTGCAAAATTTCCTGTCGGCTGCGACCGGTTTAGCGGTTGCCATAGCGCTCATTCGCGGCGTAACTCGGAAAACTGCCAAAACCATCGGTAATTTTTGGGTGGATTTAGTCCGGTCGACACTATGGGTGCTTCTGCCGTTATCGATACTGTTCACTCTGATACTGGTCCAACAAGGTGTAATCCAAAACTTATCACCCTATGTCCATGCCGCAACACTGGAAGGCAGTAAGCAAACGATCGCCATGGGGCCGGTAGCATCGCAGGAAGCAATCAAGTTGCTAGGGACCAATGGTGGTGGCTTTTTCAACGTAAATTCAGCTCATCCGTTTGAAAACCCTACCCCGCTGACAAACTTATTGGAGACGCTTAGTATTTTGCTAATTCCGGCGGCGCTTGTGTTTACCTTTGGGCGTATGGCGCCTGACAAGCGCCAGGGGTATGCAGTTCTTGCCGCCATGACCTTGCTGTTCGCAGGCATGCTGCTGGCTAACTACTATAGTGAGTTAAATGGTAACCCGGTTGTGCAAGCCATGGGGGTTAGCAGCCCGACCGCCATGGAGGGCAAAGAGGTTAGGTTTGGTCTGGGAGGGTCTTCCCTGTTTGCTACGGTAACCACTGCGGCTTCTTGCGGCGCTGTCAATTCCATGCATGACAGTTTCACCCCGCTAGGCGGCCTGGTCCCGCTACTGCAGATTATGCTCGGAGAAGTTGTATTCGGCGGAGTGGGCGCCGGTTTTTACGGAATGATGATGTATGTAGTGCTTACCGTGTTTATCGTGGGTCTCATGGTAGGGAGAACGCCCGAATACCTTGGAAAAAAGATCGAAGCCCGGGAAATGAAAATGGCTACTGTTGCTATCTTGCTCCCTGCCGTCACTATTTTGTTATTTAGTGCGGTTGCTGCGATTAGCGAAGCCGGTACTTCATCGATTGCTAATCCCGGTCCTCACGGACTGAGTGAAATTCTCTATGCATTTTCGTCAGGGGCCGGGAATAACGGTAGTGCCTTTGCCGGACTGACGGCGAATACTCTGTTTTATAATGTAATGATGGCAGTTGCCATGGTAATTGGCCGTTTCGGGGTCATTATCCCGGTACTGGCAATAGCGGGCAGCCTTGCGGAAAAACAGATTTCACCACCTGGGCCGGGAACATTTCCGACAACCGGCTGGCTGTTTGTCATATTACTGGCCAGCGTCGTTATGATCGTGGGGGCGCTTACCTTTTTGCCTGCCTTAGCCCTCGGCCCTATCGTCGAACATCTTTTGCTGCTGCAAGGAACAACGTTTTAGAAGGAGAGTATGCAGATGAGTACTCAAAGTGGTTTTAATAAAGATATAGCTAGGCAAGCAATCCGGGATTCGGTTCACAAGCTACACCCTAAGACCCAACTCAGAAATCCGGTCATGTTCATTGTCTATATTGGCGCCTTGTTGACGACAGCTCTCCTGGTGCGTGATATAGCCATAGGCACTGCTACTCATGTTTTCTTTACTTTTCAGATAACACTCTGGCTATGGTTCACTGTTCTGTTTGCCAATTTTGCCGAAGCCATCGCTGAGGGGCGGGGGAAAGCGCAGGCTCAGGCGCTCCGGAGTGCCCGTACTCAGGCTAAAGCGAATAAAGTGACGGCAAACGGCGGCACTAAACTTGTTGATGCCGGTGAGCTCCGCACAGGCGACGTGGTATTAGTAAACGCCGGTGAGTTTATTCCTGGCGACGGTGAAGTAATCGAAGGCATGGCTTCTGTTGATGAAAGCGCTGTGACCGGTGAGTCGGCGCCGGTAATTCGCGAATCAGGCGGTGACCGGTCATCGGTAACAGGGGGAACCCGGGTTTTATCTGACTGGATTAAAGTACGTATTACCGCCAATCCCGGCGAAACTTTTTTGGATAAAATGATATCCTTGGTTGAGGGGGCCAAAAGACAAAAAACGCCGAACGAGATTGCGTTAACTATACTGTTGGTGGCGTTGACCATTATCTTTCTTGTTGCTGTAGTAACCATTGAACCGTATGCAATGTATTCAGGGACGATCATTTCAGTAACTACCTTGATTTCGCTGCTTGTTTGTCTCATTCCGACAACAATTGGCGGACTTCTCAGTTCCATCGGTATTGCCGGCATGGACCGGCTGTTAAAAAGGAATGTGCTGGCGATGTCCGGGCGGGCCGTAGAGGCCGCAGGTGACGTAAATGTGCTGCTGCTCGACAAAACAGGTACCATTACCCTGGGAAACCGGATGGCTGCCGCATTTATACCTGCTCCTGGTATTAGTGATGCGCAGCTTGCCGATGTTGCCCAGTTAGCCTCTTTAGCGGATGAAACACCCGAAGGACGAAGTGTAGTTGTACTTGCTAAAGAAAAATACAATATTCGGGAAAGAGATTTAACTGCGCTGGCGGCAGAATTTGTTCCCTTTACCGCCCAGACCCGAATGAGCGGCGTAAATGTAAAAGGAGATGAAATCCGTAAAGGCTCTATGGATGCCATCGCGAGATATGTAAGCGAGCACGGAGGCGTATTTCCGGAAGCGGTAAGGAGAAATTGCGAGGAAATCGCCAAAGCTGGCGGAACCCCGCTGGTTGTCGTCAAAGGCACCCGGGTTATGGGGACCATTTATCTAAAGGATATTGTCAAAGGCGGTATAAAAGAAAGGTTCCGGGAGCTGCGCCAAATGGGGATAAAAACAGTTATGATTACCGGCGATAACCCGCTGACAGCCGCCGCGATCGCGGCAGAGGCAGGAGTAGACGATTTCCTGGCTGAAGCAACTCCGGAGGCCAAACTAAGACTGATCCGTGAATATCAGGATAAGGGCATGCTGGTGGCCATGACCGGTGATGGGACGAATGATGCTCCGGCTCTGGCTCAGGCCGACGTCGGTGTTGCCATGAACAGTGGAACACAAGCAGCAAAAGAAGCGGGTAACATGGTCGATATGGACAGCAACCCGACAAAACTCATCGAAATTGTCGAGATTGGCAAACAACTGTTAATGACGCGCGGTTCGCTGACTACCTTTAGCATAGCCAACGACGTTGCTAAGTATTTTGCCATTATCCCGGCCATGTTCGCCGGTACCTACCCGGTACTGAACACTTTCAACATTATGAAATTAGCTACTCCCGAAAGCGCCATACTGAGCGCCGTGATTTTCAATGCGCTTATTATTGTGAGCCTGATACCACTGGCATTGCGGGGCGTGAAATACCAGCCTGTAGGAGCAGAAGTCATTTTGAAACGAAACTTGTTGCTTTATGGTATCGGCGGCTTAATCATTCCTTTTTTGGGGATTAAGCTCATCGATATCCTTGTCGTTGCCTTAGGGCTTGTCTAGCTGGTTATGCAAGCCAAACCGGGCGGCAGGGCGGTTGAGAAGACATAGAAACTACTGATACATCTCTAAAAAGAAAAGGATGTTGATCTACTTTGTGGAAACATATAATTAATTCATTAGCTATGTTGGTGGTCATGACAATTTTAACCGGCCTGATTTATCCTTTAGCCATGACCGGTCTGGCCCAGGCACTGTTTCCCAGGCAGGCTAACGGTTCGCTGATTATAAATGATGGAGTTGTTGTCGGATCGAGTTTGATCGGGCAACAATTCACTAAGCCCGAGTATTTTCACGGACGCCCCTCGGCTGCCGGGGAAGACGGATATGATGCGGCCGATTCGGCGGGGTCAAACTTGAGTGCCACCAGCAGTAAACTCACAAGTTCCGTCGCCGACCGCTTGGCTGCTGTTCGTTCAATGAATGGCCTTGCTAAGACAGATAAAATTCCCGCCGATGCAGTACTGGCTTCCGGTAGCGGGTTGGATCCCCATATCTCGCCTGATTACGCCAGTCTGCAAACAGCAAGGGTGGCAGCGGCCCGCGGCTTGACAGTAGACCAAGTCCGCCGTCTTGTCGATGAGCATACTACCGGTCGTTTGCTTGGTATTATTGGCGAACCGAGGGTCAACGTATTACAGCTTAATTTAGCCTTGGATGCTTTGAAAAAATAGAAGCTTGTTAATGGGGGAGACATCATGTCAAACGGTTACCGCGAGAGGCGTCCTGACCCGGACACACTCCTGGAGCGTATCCAAAGGGAGAACCGGGGTAAATTGACAGTATTCCTTGGGGCGGCTGCCGGCGTTGGTAAAACCTATACCATGCTTGAAGCCGCCCACCAACGCTTACAGGAAGGTTTCGATGTAGCTATCGGCTGGGTGGAAACTCATGGCAGGCAGGAGACCGAGCGGCTGGTCGAAGGGTTGCCGCGAATACCGGCGTGTCTTATTGAGTACCGGGGCAAAAGACTCCCGGAAATGGACATTGATGCTATTCTTGAGCGCAGGCCGGAGTTGGTATTGGTCGATGAGTTAGCTCATACCAACATCCCCGGCTCCCGCCATGTCCGCCGTTTTCAGGATGTGGAAGAGCTTCTTAAAGCCGGCATTAATGTTTATACTACACTTAACATTCAGCATATTGAAAGTCTCAATGATATTGTCGCACAGATAACAGGTGTTGTAGTCAGGGAGACAGTTCCTGACCATATTCTCGAAGAGGCCGATAGTGTCCAGCTTATTGATATTCCTCCGGAAGAATTGATTAAACGTCTGAAAGAAGGCAAGGTTTATGTTCCTGCTCAGGCGGAACAAGCCATACGCAAATTTTTCCGTCCGGGTAATATTAATGCCTTGCGCGAATTGTCCTTACGCTTTACCGCTAACCGCGTAGATAAGGAAATGAGCGAGTACATGCGTGAACACAGCATAGAGGGGCCCTGGCCGGCGGCCGGACGGGTCATGGTATGTGTCAGCGCCAGTCCCTTCTCGGCGCAACTGGTACGGGCAGCTCGCCGGTTAGCCGGAGGTCTTCAGGCTGAATTGATTGCTGTGCATATTGAAGCGCCTGCCCGCCGTTTTCCCATCGGTGACAAAGAGCGGGACCGGGTAATCAGAAATATGCGGCTGGCCGAAGACCTTGGAGCCAAGACGCTGACGATAAGTGGGGAAAACCTTGTTCAAGAAATCATTGAGGTGGCTCGCGCTCAAAATGTTTCTTCCATAGTTGTCGGCAAACCTCACCATAGCCGCCTCTGGGAGCTCTGGCACGGGTCGTTAGTGGACAAACTCATTCGCAATAGCGGCGGTATTAATGTTTATGTAATCCAGGGCGTTGCCGAACAGGACCAGGACGCCGGTATTCGAACAATGCCGAAAGATGAAAAAATTAATTGGAGTCAGTATGTTGGCGGCCTGTCTATGGCTGCTCTCATTACAATATTTTGCTTGCTTTTCGAAAACAATATGGGGCTTGTCAATATCGCACTACTCTACCAGCTTCCGGTCACGATGAGTGCCTTCTGGTGGGGAAGGTGGCCTTCGTATTTTACGGCACTGTGTGGCTTGGCCGCGTTTGATTTCTTGTTTGTACCACCTACGCTGACTTTTACCGTTGCTGATATCCGCTATCTTTGGAGTTTTATCACCTTTATGATTGTAGCGTTTGTCATTGGCGGCCGGACAGATTTGCTACGGACCGAGGCCGCATCTGCCCGGCAGCGGGAAAAAAGCACCCGCGCTCTCTATGAATTTAGCCGCGAAATTGCGGCCGTCATTGACCTTAAGTTAATTTCCCAAAAATTGGTAAAACAAGCTGCGGACACGGTGGGGAGGTCGTTCGTTGTCATGCTGCCAGACCAATCAGGGAAGCTATCCATTTGGGCGGAACACTACCTTGAGGCAACTAAAAAAAATACCCGGCTGCCGCGAGACCCGTCCGAGACGGCTGTTGCCAGTTGGGCCTTCGAACACGGGCAGGCGGCCGGCCGGTCAACCGATACACTGCCGAGCGCCAAATATTTATATATCCCGCTAAAAACTACTGAAAATATTGTGGGCGTTCTCGGCGTACGTGTAAAAGAAAAAAAGATGCTGCCGGAAGAAAAACGCCTGATTGACGCCTGGGCCGGACTGGCGGCAATTGCCGTTGAACGTGTAAGGCTGGCGGAACAAGCGAGGGAAGCAGCTTTGCTTTTGGAATCAGACCGGTTACGCACGGCGTTGTTTAATTCCATTTCACATGAGTTAAGAACACCTCTGGCTTCGATAGTGGGATCAGTGTCCACCCTTTTGGAAGCCGAGGACGTGTACACCCAGGCCGCCAGACATGAATTGCTTGAGAATATCCAAGAGGGGGCGGCAAGGATGGAGCGGGTCGTATCTAACCTGTTGGATACCGCCCGTCTTGAAAGTGGTATGATGCAGCTTAAGATTGACTGGTGTGATATCGAGGACATCATCGGAACTTCTTTACAAAGACTTAGGGAGACAACGCAACGATATATTTTGGATGTTAAGGTTGCGCCTGATATCCCGCTACTGAAAGCCGATTGCGTTCTGTTGGAGCAGGTCATGATCAATTTGATCGACAATGCTATGAAATATTCTTCCCGTGGCAGCGAGATCTTAATTAGGGCTGAACCTAAAGGAGGAACGGTCATCGTCTCGGTTTCCGATAACGGCGTAGGCATACCCGAAGAAGACCTTACCAAGGTATTTGACAAATTTTACCGGATACAGCAACCCAGGCATGTTAGCGGTACCGGATTGGGTTTGTCAATATGCAAAGGCATAATTGAAGCACACGGAGGTGTGATTTGGGTTGAACGAAGACCAAACGGGGGAACGACGGTCAGTTTCCAAATCCCGACGGAGGAGAAGGCCGGGCTTCCGGAAAGGTTGGCGAATAAATAATGGACAAGGGAATGCGTGTTCTGGTTATTGATGATGAACCACAAATTAGAAAGCTACTCAAAGTTTCCCTAGGCGCACATGGCTATGAAATTGATGAGTCAACAACAGGAGTGGACGGTATTAACCGGGTGGCTGCCTTTAAACCGGATTTGCTGATCATTGATTTAGGACTGCCTGATATGGATGGTAAAGATGTGGTTAAAACGATAAGAGAATGGTCGCAAACACCAATTATTGTGCTAACTGCCCGTGATCAAGAGCAGGAGAAAATTGAAGCCCTTGACGCCGGTGCGGATGATTACGTTACCAAACCATTCAGCGTGGGGGAACTTATGGCGAGAATGCGGGTTTCACTAAGGCGGTCGGCTGCGACAGAACATGAGCCGGTTATCACCTGCGGCGGTCTTGTTGTCGATTTGGTCCAACGGCGGGTGACAGTAGACGGACGGGAAGTAAAACTGACACCGACCGAATATGAATTAATAAAAATTCTCGCCCAACACCGGGGCCGGGTATTAACCCACAAACAGTTATTAAAAGCTGTATGGGGGGCAGCTTACAACGAAGACACCCACTACATCAGGGTATATATCGGACAGCTCCGCCGGAAACTTGAGGAAAATCCGACGCAACCACGTTATATCATTACCGAATCAGGAGTTGGCTACCGGTTAATGGACCATTGATCCCGGGAAGTCTAAACGAATTATTTCCCGGAAATAGGATGCGTTTTATAGGCTAATCTACATCCGGAAAGGTGTAGGTTGGCCTATTTTTCCGAACATTATTTTCGTTATTGCTGTAATCATTCGATTTTTTATTGACAGCCATTATCTGCTAGTGCTATGATAAACAAGGGAAAAAAGGGGAAAAACTAACACTACTTCAACCAAGCAACACATGAAAAATATAGGACTGGTCGCTATATCAGGAACAGTTCGGAAAGTGAAGTGGTATCATGATTGAACGTTATACTTATCCCGAAATGGGACGTATTTGGACTGATGAAAACGAATTTCAAACTATGTTGGACATTGAAATCGCCGCCTGCGAGGCTATGGCCAAGCTGGGGCAAATTCCGGCTGACGCCGTGCCTGTTATTAAGGAAAAAGCCAAGTTCTCGGTAGAGCGCATCCGCGAAATTGAAAAAGAGACTCGTCACGACATTCTGGCATTTTTGCAGGCTGTGGCGGAAAATGTCGGCGATCCGGCAAAGTATATTCACATGGGTTTAACATCAAGCGATGTCAAGGATACCGCCCTGGGTGTCATGATGAAACAAGCTGTTGATATTATCATCAGTGATCTGGAAAAGTTTCGTGATGTGTTAAAACGTCGCGCGGCCGAGCATAAGTATACGGTAATGATTGGCCGCACTCATGGTATTCACGCTGAACCTGTCACTTTGGGTTTAAAGTTTGCTTTGTGGATGGATGAAACCGAACGCAATATTGAACGTGTCAAACGGGCGCGGGAAACTGTTGCTGTGGGTAAACTGTCCGGTGCGGTCGGAACATATGCGAACATTGATCCCTATATAGAGTCATATGTATGTGAGCAAATGGGCCTTAAAGCCGCCAAACTGGCTACCCAGGTTATTCAGCGTGACCGTCATGCCGAGTTAATGACGACGTTGGCTATTGTCGCCGGCTCGCTTGATAAATTTGCTACTGAAATCAGAAATCTGCAGCGGACCGATATCCGGGAAGCTGAAGAATACTTCCATCCGGGCCAAAAGGGTTCGTCTGCAATGCCGCATAAACGTAATCCCATCACCTGCGAGCGTGTGAGCGGACTTGCCCGGGTCGTGCGTGGCAATGCTATGGCCGCTCTGGAAGATATGCCGCTATGGCATGAACGCGATATTTCCCATTCTTCGGTAGAACGCGTTATTTTGCCGGACAGTACAATTCTGGTCGACTATATGCTCAGAATTTTTACGGACATTATTGACCGTCTGCTGGTTTATCCTGAAGCAATGAAGGCCAATATTGAGAAAACCGGTGGTCTCATTTTTAGCCAACGGGTATTGTTAAAGCTTGTTGACAAAGGGGCCGTGCGCGAAGAAGCCTACCGGTGGGTACAGCGGAATGCCATGGCCAGATGGCTGCAAGGCGCTGACTTTAAAACTAACGTCATCGCTGACCCTGATATTAAGAAATATCTTACTCCGGCCGAAATTGAAGAATGCTTTGATTATTCGTATCACTTGCGACATGTAGACACCATCATGGCCCGTTTTGGTCTATAGCCATATAACATGTAATGTGGCGATTGAGCCCAAGCGGGCTGTTCCTACCCAATTGCCATTGAAAGGACTGATATATATGTCTTCTGTTGTTGTTATTGGCACCCAGTGGGGTGACGAGGGAAAAGGTAAAATTGTTGATTTTTTGGCTGAAAAAGCCGATGTAGTTGTTCGATACCAGGGAGGCAATAATGCTGGCCATACTGTAGTGGTTGACGGCACTGAATTTAAGTTGCACCTCTTGCCGTCCGGCATACTCTATTCCGGCAAGACTTGCGTGGTGGGTAACGGCGTAGTCGTTGACCCGGCGGTAATGTTGAAAGAACTGAAAGGTATGCAGGACAAAGGTATTGATACCTCGGGCCTTAAAGTATCTAACCGCGCGCATGTGATTATGCCGTATCACCGTTTGCTGGATGAAGTTGAGGAAGAGTCCCGCGGCGACCGTAAAATTGGTACTACCAAACGCGGTATCGGCCCGTGCTATATGGATAAAAACTCCCGGGCCGGCATCCGGATGGTTGATTTAATGGATGAAGAAGAATTTTGTTCTAAGCTTGAGTTTAACCTTGAGGCTAAAAACCATTTGTTAAAAGCTGTTTACGGCGTCGAAGGCTTTGATTATGAACAGGTTAAACAAGAGTATCTTGAGTATGCGCGTCAGCTAAAGCCTTATGTGACAGATACTGCCGCTGTATTGCATGACGCCATCAAGACCGGCAAAAAGGTATTGTTTGAAGGCGCTCAGGCTACCCTCCTGGATTTAGATCATGGCACCTACCCGTATGTAACATCCTCACATCCTATCGCCGGTGGCGCCTGCATCGGCGCTGGTGTTGGCCCAACGCAAATCAATAAGGTTGTCGGAGTGGTTAAGGCTTATACTACCCGCGTTGGCGAAGGGCCTTTCCCGACTGAACTCCATGATGAGGTTGGCCAGACTATCCGCGAGCGGGGGCATGAGTACGGCACAACAACCGGACGCCCGCGACGCTGCGGCTGGCTGGACGCCTGCGTAGTGCGTTATGCGGGATATGTCAGCGGCATTGATTACATGGCCATAACCCGCCTGGACATTCTTGACGGGCTTAAGACTCTTAAAATTTGCACAGGCTATAAATATAAAGGCCAGCTTTTAAATGAGTTTCCTGCCAGCTTAAAAGTTCTGGCCCAGGTGGAGCCGGTTTATGAGGAACTGCCTGGTTGGGATGAGCCGACCAGCAGTGTGCGAAGGTATGAGGATCTACCGGTTAACGCCCGCCGGTATATTGAGCGCCTGAGGGAAGTTAGTGGCATTGCTGTCGGCATCGTATCGGTTGGTCCCGGACGTGATCAGACCATCATTCTTGCCGATATGTTTTAATTATTGATCAGAAGCACCCTGTAGTTTGAGGGTGCTTCTGTAAAAATATGCATAGATATACATAGAAAATTATTGTTGACAAGCTACTTCCTATCTTGTATAATTCTATCTTGTGAAGGCGATCCACTAGCTCAGTCGGTAGAGCACCTGACTTTTAATCAGGGTGTCCCGCGTTCGAGTCGCGGGTGGATCACCAGTAAATTCAAGCCTTTCCAGAACTTCGTTGGGAAGGCTTTTTTATTTTTACAACAACATCCTTCGGGGATGTGAACGCCATCGTAAGCAGGTGAGTCACACTCGCTATACTCTCCATATAACGCAAGGGATGAAGTATCCGAATGGAGCTTATGAAGATGATTTCCACAAAATCAAGTTTTTTTGCATACTGTAACGCCATGGCCATGGCTACAGGAGTCCGTAGTTCTTGTGACTGATTGGTCGCAGCTTCCGGTAACAGTATATCAAAACCACCCAAATTTTATTTATGGAAGTATTCGTTAAAAATCGCAGGAATCATTTTTTGGATAATAATTATTATTTACTATTAACTTGATCAGCTGGGTGCGAAAAAGGAAATATATGTGACCCGAAACTATCCCTGCAAGTCGTCGGCGGCCGATCAGGACATTTTTGATGTAGCCCAGGCAATTGCGGGCTGCAGTCATATCCTGTGACCGACATTGCGCGCATTGACAACGCCAATTTAGTCAATGCCTAAAGGGAGTTTTGCCACAGCCATGTCCGTGGTCGTGGTCGTCATGGCCATGGTCGCAGGCATTGCCGGCATCGACAAGTTCGCCGCGCAGATAGAGAGCAACAAGATTTTCAGGAGTGTCCGATGGGGCACCGCACAAGACTTTTACGCTGCGTTCCTGTAAAATGGCCTGGGCCGCTTCGCCCATGCCGCCGACTAAAATGTCGGTGCAGCCTTGGTCGGCAATCCAGTTAGGGATGACGCCAGGTGCGTGGGGCGGCGGGGTCAGGGTTTCTTGTTTTGCAATGTTGCCGTTCTTTACGGTTACGATGGCAAATTGTTCACAGTGACCAAAATGGGTGCAAAGTTTTCCTCCAGCTAAAGGAATGGCAATTTTCATAGTCGAATCAACACCTTTTTGTTTATTGGGAAGTTTCTGCAGCATTTGGTCTACAATATGCTGCATTTCCTCTTTGGTATGACTGGTTAAGCTGTTTATGGCCTGGCCGGCATCGCCGGCGGTGACTACACCGGGGTCAATGGGCAGTCGTCCCAGGAAGGGAATGTTCCAGTCAGATGCGGTTTTTTCGCCGCCGCCGCTTTTGAATATTTCATGCCGGCTGCCGCAGGCAGGGCAGACAAAGCCGCTCATATTCTCGATGAGGCCTAAAACCGGCATGTTGACTTTCTGGCAAAATTGGATGGATTTGCGTACGTCCGCCAAGGCAATTTCCTGTGGCGTTGTTACGATGACAGCCTGGCAGCCGGTAACGGTTTGGGCTACTGTCAGCGGCTCATCACCGGTTCCGGGCGGGCTGTCGATAATCAGAAAATCGAGTGGGCCCCAGTTTACATCTGACAGGAATTGGCGGATAATCCCGATTTTTACCGGACCTCGCCAGATCAAGGGATCATCGGGATTTTCCAGTAAGCCTTGAATCGTGACAACCTTTAAATGATCGCTGTAGAGGTATGGTTGAATTTGTTCGCCGATGGCGTTTAGTTTAAGACCGGTGAGTCCTAACAGCCCGGCAATGCTGGGACCGTGAACATCTACGTCAAGCAAGCCGACCTGATAGCCCTGGCTGCTCAAAAACACGGCCAGGTTAGTGGCAACCGTGCTTTTGCCGACGCCGCCTTTGCCGCTCATGACGACAATTTTGTGATCGACTTGTTTTAAAAACTGGTTGATTTTTTGACTTTGCTCTTCAAATTTTTGGTCAGTGTTTGTGTTGCAGGACATTTAGACATCCATCTCCTTTGGTTTTCCTGTGATTATCCTGTTATTTTTTAAAATCCAGCGCATTTGGTACGGCGATGGCCGTCAGCTTGCCGGCCAGGAAGGCTGCCAAAGCCTCTTCTACGGTGCCGTTCATTTCGCCCAGGGAATACATGGCGATTTGCTCGGCCTGCAAAACCTTAAAGGCTTTGGGACCGATATGACCGGTGATGAGTACGTTGGCTCCGGTTTTTGCCAGGGTTTGGCCTGCCTGAATGCCCGCCCCGTGGGCGGCTTCCAGGTTTTGCGTATTGGGCAGAGAATCCCAGGTGTCGCTTTCCTGGTCATAGAGGACGAAATAGTCGGCCCGGCCAAACCGGGAATCGACTGCTGCCTGGCGGTTTTCGCCGTGGGCCGTAATGGCAATTTTCATGGTCTGTTTTCTCCTTTCTTGTCGTTAGTCTGTTAAACCAAGGCGCTTGTTGCGCCAATAGCCGGCATATATGGCTCCCAGGGGATTGTGGGCCAGCAGGCGGTCGCCAGATTTTTTTATTAGTCACAACACCTGTCGGTATCTGGAGCAGGCGGGTAATATTCATGGCTAATTCCAGGT
This sequence comes from Sporomusaceae bacterium ACPt, assembly GCA_041428575.1. Lineage (GTDB taxonomy): Bacteria > Bacillota > Negativicutes > Sporomusales > Sporomusaceae > Sporomusa_D > Sporomusa_D carbonis. The sequence continues at coordinate 4,075,604 of CP155570.1, read as the reverse complement.
CATGCCTGCCAAAAGGGTATGGGAGACTTTCTTTTCGATAATTACATGAAATATATTTCATAACTAGGTTAAAATTTTTTATTCTTCGTCACGACTCACAGTGGAAGCTTGGCACGCGGGACACGTTAAAGCATGGCAACGCTGTCCGGTACCATGAGGAAGGGTCCATTTGTGACCGCAGGTCTGGCAAGTAAAATGACGCAGACTTGTTTGGCAACGGCGTGCAATGCGGAAGTTGCCGCCATCCACCCGTACGGCATGCCCCTGCCATAAAGCAGCCGCTATTTTTTGATGCGCCGTATTGACAATCCGGTGAAAGGTGGGGCGGGATACTTCCATGCGTTCCGCCGCCGCTGCCTGGTCCAATTGTTCAATATCCGCCAGGCGAATGGCCTCCATTTCTTCAATGGTTAAGGTAACTTCTTCAAGGTTGCGCAAAGGAACCCCTGCGGGCTTGTAGTGGGTAACTGGCGGCAGTTGTTCAACTCGACGTTCTTTATGTGGACGACCCATAGTGCTCCTTCCAAATTATGAACTATATTTCATAATTAATATATACTATCTAAAGAAGAATGTCAAGAAAATGAAGAGATCTATATAGTATCCAATAAAGATTTACAGGCGTGTTGTTAGTATAAGCGTAAGTCAAGCGCCGGCGGTGTAGTGATTAACCGCGGTCATTTGCCGGGACAGTTGCCGGAAACAAAAGCCCACTTGGAATGTCACGGTCTGCTGCTGTCGGAAGAAGGGGTCATTCATGCGGCGCCTGAGCTGGAAGCTCGCACCAGCAATGCGGAGCTTAGCCATGAAGCGGCGGTCAGGAAGATTGCCCCGGAGGAGACTGTGTACCTGATGGCCCGCGGTCTTAATGAGGAAGAAACGATCACCACCATTGTCCGCGGTTTTATCAATGTGAACATTGAGGGATTGCCTGCTGCGCTAACGCGGGAGATAGACAGTGCGATTCAGGAGTTCAGTTTGACAAAATGAAGGCCCGGGGGATAGGTAAAAAACCAGGTTAGTGTAGTGACTAACCTGGTTTATGGTAGTTTGTACTTGCTCGCAGATGGCATGAGCTTTATCACTCCGGCAAAAAAATGTTCGCGACAGAATATGAACTTCTAATGGCCAAAGCACTACTATCCTTTAAAATAATATTATGGTTAACTAAACTGGGGTTTGGTCAGAGTTCTCTGCCATTGTACGTAAAAAAATGTCTGCAACTGCCGGGTCAAACTGCGTCCCCGCATTCCTTTCTATTTCAGCCATTGCCTCCTCCCTGCTCATAGCTTTGCGGTACACCCGGTCCTGCGTCATGGCGTCATAGGCGTCAGCCACAGCCAAAATGCGGCAGAGTAAAGGAATTTCTTCTCCTTTAAGCCCCCTCGGGTAGCCTTGGCCGTCCCAGCGCTCATGGTGAGCGAGGATGTATTCGGCCACAGCCGTCAGTTCCGGCGTATTTTGGGCGATGCGGTAGCCGATGGCCGGGTGTTTTTTCATCTCTTCCCATTCTTCGAAAGTTAAAGGCCCCGCTTTTTTCAGGATGTCTTCCGGAATCGCCACTTTGCCGATATCGTGCAGCTTGGCCAGAAGAACAAGTTCCTCCATTTCTTTGATAGACAGCGCTAATTCCCTGCCCACCGCCAAACAGTAGCTTTGCAGCCGCTCGGCATGCTGCTCCGTTTCCATGCTTTTTTCAGACAGGGTTGTCTGCAGGGTGTTGATAATGGCGTTACGATAGCTTTTTCCTTCCAGGAGTTTGAATTGGTACATCCATTCTTCGGCTTCTTTTATGATTCGCCGCAGGCTATCCGCTGCTTTTGTCTTCACCGCGCGGCCGATGGCTATGCTCAGTTGCACGTCTTTGTCGTTTTCTTTCAAACACCCGTTTTTGATCCGCTCTATGATTTCTTCCGCCGTTTTGGCATTAGTCCGGGGCAGCAGGATGAGGAATTCGTCCCCGCCCCAGCGGGCGATGATGTCTTCTTGGCGGCAGCTTTCCTGAATTACCTTTGCCGCTTTTTTTAAGAGCTTATCCCCTGCCTCGTGGCCGAAGACATCGTTGGTTAGTTTCAACCCGTTCAAATCGCCCATGATGACGGCCAGAGGAAGCTCTCTTGAGGTATCCAGCCTTCTTAATTCTTCTTCCATAAACCTGCGGTTGTAAAGGCCGGTCAGTAGGTCATGGTAGATCAGGTAGAGGATTTTTTCCTGCTGTTCTTTTTCCTGGGTAACATCACGGAAAACCATCACTACCCCGAAAGTTTGTCCTTTGCCGTCTTTGATGGGTGCGGCGCTGTCGGCTATGGGAACCTGTCGGCCTTCTTTATTGACCAATGCTGTATGATTGGCCAGGCCGGTGATTCTCCCTGTCTTTAAAACTTTGGCCACAGGGTCTTCGCCCTCTTCTCCCGTAGTTTCGCTGACCAGTTTAAATACCTCTGCAAAAGGCCTGCCTTTTGCTTCTTTTTCACTCCAGCCCGTTATTTCTGCCGCCGCCCTGTTAAGGGCTGTTATCCTGCCTGCTTGGTCGGTGGTGATCACGCCGTCGCCGATGGAAAGAAGTGTGGTACGCAGCAGCTCTTTTTCCCGGTACAGTTCTTCCTTATACTTTTCCCGGTCGGTAACATCGAAGATGATGGAAAAAAGCAGGGGTTCCCGGCCATGAGTTATAGGGCAGGGATAAACGTCAACCAGCCTGATTTCCCCGCTCTTTAAGCGGTGAGGAAAAACAAAACACCTCTGTTTTTTCTGTAGGGCCATAAGCCGCTGTCTTTCTACTTCTTCCTTGGGCAGCATGTTGATATCCTGGATATACATGCTCAGGATTTCTTCCCTGGTATAACCGTAAAAGGCGCAGGCAGCAGGGTTGGCGTCCACGATTTTGCCGGATGTTGGCTCGATGAAAAGCATGACGGCGGTATGTTCATTGAACATGGCCTGCAAACGCAAAAGAAGGTCATTTCTTTCAGCTTCGGCCTGTTTTTGCAATGTGATGTCTTTACTTGAGCCAACCAAATATTTTATTTTTTCCTTTTCCGCCACCGGCGTTAAAGAGGTCAGCCAAGTTCTTTCTCCGGCAGGCGTGGCAAAGTTCTCTTCGTACGTGATTGAATTTTTAGCATCCACACACCTTTGGTAATTGCCGTTTATAGTTTCTCCAAGTTCTTTCCCTGTAAGTTCACCGGGAGTTTTATCTTGCAGCGCCGCCAGGCTAAATCCTGTCATTCTCTGATGGGCGGCATTATTTTTCATGTAGCGGAATTCACCGTTTTCCACCCTAGTGAGGAACATGGCGTCCTGGGTATTGTTAAACACCGTTTCCAGTTCTGTGGACAGTTCCTTGATCTGCTGCCTCTGTGCCTCCAAAGTTTTTATCCGTTCCATTTCGGCGGTGATTTCCTGAAAAATAGTAACAAAATATCCGGGTTGCGGAGTAAAAGCAGTTATTTTATACCAGCGCCCCAAAGGCTCTGCGTATTGGGTAAACTCCCGCCTTTCCCCGTTTAACGTCACCTGACCGTAGAAGGCCACCCAGTCAAAACCACTTGTTCTAATTCCGGGCAGGACTTCCGTTACCTTTTTCCCGAGGATGGCTTCTCTTTTTAACCCGGTCGTTTCTTCAAAAGCAGGGTTTATATCCAGAAAGATATAGTCTTCCGGTTGACCATGATCATTGAATAACAGCTTGTGATAGGCATAACCAAAGGGCGCCTGCCGCAAAACTTCGCGCATCATTTTTTCTTCCATGTTTGTACCTCTTTCTTTTTCGCTAACCCGGTGATGAATTTACGGTCAAAACCCCCGCCAAATTCCGGCGGCGGTTCGACTGCGTCGTCGGCAATTTTTGTTACCTGGGATACTTCATCCACAAAAAGTCCGGCTTTCTTGTATAAAAAGACTCTATACCGCGAGCATAGAGTCTTTTTTCTGCCACCGGCTGCCGTAGAATGGCGTTTCCCTTAGGCCCTTGCTTTGCGCCCCTGCCTTTCGGCAGGTTTGCCTTATATATTTTCCTAATTGCGATTGGTTCTCAGCGGTATTATCACTATTTTATCCTGAACTGCTTTACCAAGGACTGCAGTTCTTCAACAATCCCCAAGGTTACTGCGGCTGCGTCACTAATCTGCCGCGTAGTAGCAGTCTGTTCTTCAACTGCCGCACCGCCTTCTTCAGCACCGGCAGCAATCTGCTGGGCTGTTGCCGACAAGGCATTAGTCTTGTCGCTAACGTTCTTTAGGTCTGCCGACAGATTTTCAACCGTTGCCATAATCTCCTCGGTAGCTGAAGCAATTTCGCCCGACGCCGAGTTTATTACCCCTAGCGCTTCTTTAGCATTATTCACCATGTCCACACTCTCACCAATTTCCTGCAAGCTCTTGGGGATAAGCGCAATAACTTCCTGGGTAACCTTAGTGTTCTCACTGACGATTTTCGTAATCTCGCCGGCCGCCTGCCGGCTGTCTTCGGCCAACTTGCGGACTTCTTCCGCCACTACCGCAAAACCGCGGCCGTGCTCGCCCGCCCGGGCAGCCTCGATGGCGGCGTTAAGAGCAAGGAGGTTGGTCTGGCCGGCAATATTGGTCACCATGGCGGCAATCCGTCCGATTTCCTCTGACTGTTCCCTCATCTCGCGTACCTGGCTGTTGACCTGGTTGAGAGTGTCCCGGGTCACCAGTACTTTGGTATTGATATTTTCAATCGCTGCTACACCGTTTTGCGCCTTTTCCATTGCTGCCTGGGCATTGTTGGCTGAAGCGTGACAGGCTGCGGCAATCTCATTGGTGTTTGCCATTATTTTGCTATTGATTTCGGCCAGGAACTGAACATTCTGGGCTTGCTCCTGCACTGCCGCCGATGTCTGCTGCACCATGGCCGCAATCTGGTCAGCGGTCTGCGACAACTGCTGGCTGTTGGTCTGAGCCTTCCCGCTAGCGTCATATACTTTTTGGGCCGCTTCCTCAATTTTGGTAACCAAATCCCGCAGGAACTTAGTCATAACATTTACACTGTCAGCCAGAACCTGTATCTCGCCTGTTGCCTGCACAACAATTTCCTCGGTTAAATCCCCCTTGGTAATCTGTTCGGCCCGACCGACTAGGTCATTTACCGGTCTGAGAACCAGTCTGCCCACCAGCCACAGTGAAATTGCCGTACCGCCAACCACGCAACCGACCGCCAGCAGCACAGCAGTACTGACAGCCTTATGTCCGGTTGCTATCAATAAACCAACCGGCAGAACTGCGGTCAGCAAATAGCTCAGCGCAAAACAAGCCGTAAAGGCTCTGGATAATTTTGACATTTTTTGCACCATTCCTTCCATCTTAATCTTTTCAAATCTTTTCGATTTTAGCAATTTTAAAATCTAAATGCAACACTCAGCCCAAAGCTCCCAGGGGATGAGGCACAAAACGAGAAAACATAAGCATGAACAAGCGAAATCAATACTCAGCGGAATTTAAAACCAATGCGGTTCTGGAAGTCCTCCGGGAGGAAGCGACCGTGAACGCGAAGAGATACGGGTCCAACTTGCAATCGGGACAAATTTGCGATAAATCGCCAGCCTTTGGGGGCGATCTGCTTCAGCATCAGCCGGGAGGTAAATCGTAATCAGTTCTGATGCGGCAAACAGTTTGGTTATATCCAGCAGGATTATCAATCTTTCATTATCTTTCCCTACACCGCGGATATATTCGTTTTTGCTGGCCATTGCGCTTTGTATTGTTTCGATACAATCCCCCCGGAGCCGTTTGGCCTCGGTAACGACGTCGACAACGATGGCGAATTCTTGCCCATTATTATCAATGATAATTGCGGTGCGTTCCGATTTTTTCTCAATGGCGAGATCGAATCTTTTAGCTAACTCAATCACAGGAATGACCTTGCCCCTGAGATTGATGATGATTTTGGATTTGCTTTCCCTCCCCAATTTGCATGTAACATAACAGTCTTATGTTACCTATTAGAAACCTTAATGAAAAAGGATACGATACGAAGGGCAAACCCTACTTAGAACGGCGGGCGATCTGTAAGACTTTACGCCAGATAAGATGAAAAACTATGGATGCACGCTATTCATAAAACGCAGACCCCGCTTTTCAGTGGGGCTTTTTCTTTATGTAATATAATCCCATTATGGTGTGCAACATCGTGATTAAAATGTTCGCGAATTAAGCGCCACCATTTGGGACCGGGGCGTGAAAAGACGTTAGTGTAAAATTATTGTAGGAGTTTTTGGCAAAAAAATAGAAGAAGACAGCACCGTCCCTAGCCCGGACGAGTAACCAAAAATTGATTACTCAGAGGTGTTGTCTTCTTATGGAATTAGTTCGCTCTCTTATACCATTATTCCTTTTTATCATCGAAATTTCCCAACGGAATCCACCAGGTATCCCATATCGTACCCGCCAGCTCGACTTCACAGTTTACCGGTTCCTTCCTGTAAGGCCTGTTTCATATTTTCGATAACTTGGGCCAGTGATCTGTTCATTGAGGCAAATTCGTTTTTGTCCTCTTCCGCAAGGCTCACCGTAAAATCATATTCGTACAGCTTGGTTAGAACGTCATTTACCTGGGCCATGGAGCTTTTTATCAGCCTGGAAAGGATAAGCCCCCAAACAAGAAAAACTGCCGCCAGGCCGACGGTTAACCCTATAAATACTTTTCTGGCGGTTTGATACAGGCTGTTTGCCCGGTATACAACGTTTTCTGCATCATACGCAAGCGTAGTACAATAGAGCCAGACACAGCAGGAGCGTAATCGACCGGGATTTTGTTTTCGGTACGCGACAGGCGCCAAGATTGATTTCTTGATGGTTTTGCTCTAGCACAGTTTGCGTTCCAGACTAAAGTGGATTTTACAGCCTTTTGGGCGTATATGGCTACAGTCCGCGTGGTATTAATATGAAGAGGTACAGGGTAAGGCTGGAGACAACCACTTGACGAATGTAGAACTTGTACAGGTAAGGGAAAATGATTTTATGCTGGTCGACCAAACGGTAGATTATGCTTTTGCCTGCCCGGTTGCGCATGAGGCGGAAAATCACCTGGCTTTTTTCCGGGAAGTGGCAAGAATACTGAAGCCAACAGGCCGGATTGCCATTATTGAGTGGGCCAAGCAACACAGCATGATGGGACCGCCCCTGGAGCACAGGCTGGATAGTGGGGATGTGGCTGCCTTATTGCGGCAGTGTGCCTTTAGCAATATTCAGCAGATGGCTGTCAATACCGAAATATATGCAGTGATAGCCGAAAGAGAAAAGTAGGACCGTTGCGGAAAGAATATTTCTTATGAAATGTTACCTATTGATTCTTAGGTTGCTAAGATTTATAATGATAATACCCTACCCCTACTGGGCGGGGGCTATACTGGCAAACAGGGGGGAGCGTTCATGGGAAAACGCATTCGACCTTATTTATTTTGGATCTTATTAGTCTTTTTAGCTGTTGGGCTGGTTTATCCGGCGATCGGCATCATTGCTTTAACTTGCATGATCGCTCCTGTTGCCGTTGCGCCGTTTCGGGGGCGGTTTTGGTGCGGCAATTACTGCCCTCGGGGCAGTTTTTATGATCATGTTCTGGCTAAGCTATCGCCGCAGAGGAAAATTCCCGCGTTCTTTTCTCATACAGCTTTTCGTGCGTTTATGGTTTTGTTCATCATTACTGTTTTTTCGGTGCAAATGTATTATGCCTGGGGAGATTTGGCAGCCATGGGCAAGGTATTTGTGCAGATTATTTTGATTACGACCTTAATGGGAATTGCTTTAGGGCTGGTCTATCACCAGCGGACATGGTGCTCCTTTTGCCCGATGGGAACGCTGGCCAGTTGGATTAGCCGGAGGAAAAAACCATTTCCGTTAGCGGTGGAAAATTCTTGTGTTAGTTGCAAGCTTTGTACAAAAGCCTGCCCGATGCAATTATCGCCTTATGCGGCAAAAGGCAGTGCCGAGGGCTTTACCCACAGTGATTGTCTGAAATGTGATCGCTGTGTCGAGCGTTGTCCCAAGAAATCCTTGCAATTCAAAGGGAATACGAAGAAAGGGACAGCATAAAGGAGAGAAAGTTTATGGAAAAGTACCGAGTGATTTTTCATCTGGATGAATGTGCTGGTAATCGTTGTCTTCTTGTACTGAACAACATGAAAAATTTGATTGGCGATATGGGCGCGGAGCAAGTGGCAATTGAATTGCTTGCTAATGGCGAGGGGGTAATTATGCTGCTAAAGAGTCCCGGTCAATATGTGGACAAAGTAGCGCAGCTTGCGGCGCAAGGCGTTCAGTTTAAGGCGTGTGCGCATGCTCTGCAACATGCCGGCATAAATCCGGGTGAGCTTTTGGACGTTGTCGAAGTGGTTCCTTCCGGTGTTGGCGAATTAGTAAAAAAACAGGCGGCCGGCTGGCTGTACATTAGGCCATAGGCATGGCGGCTGGTCAATTTTGGCCGGAATTTGGAAAACAAAAACTTTAAAAATAAGGAGTAGTTGTAATGGCTGTTGCATATGTAATCAAAGAAAAATGCCCGCAAGACCATGCATGTCCTGCGCTGCCGCATTGTCCAACTCAGGCGATTGTTCAGCGTGGTTATGATGCCCCGGCAGTTTTGGCAGAGCAGTGTATTGCCTGCGGCAAGTGCATAAAAGTCTGTCCGAAAAAAGCGTTTCAGTTAAAAGAATAATAGCACATGGCGATAGAGACATTCGTATGGTCAGATTATTGAAAGATAATCTGGCTTTTTGTTTATATACTGTTTAATCTTATAAAAACTAACTTAGTATATGTCAGTTTTTAGTGTCCAATAAATTCCAACAAGATTTTTAGAATTTCGTGACCTTTTTTGACATGTCTATTGTCTTATAGTATGTAACACAAATGAAGGAGGAGAATACTATGTTTTACGATAAGACGCTATTATTCATGCTTAATGCATTATCTGGGCACTCTGTTTGGGTAGATATGGACCACCATTGAAACCAAATTGAACCTGCCTGTTCCGGCGCGAGCAAATAACCGCTAGTTAGGTGATGGATTTGGATGAGCGCATAATAGAATATGTGAGCAAGGCCCGTGCAGGAGATAAAGAGGCTTTCGGTCAACTGGTAACTGCATTTCAAACGCGGGTCTTTCGCGTGGCCTATGGTATTGTGGGCCACAAAGAGGATGCCGAGGATATTGCTCAGGATACTTTTGTGAAAGCGTATCGCTCCATAAGCGATTTAAACGCCGATGTTACTTTCTATAACTGGCTGATGCGTATTGTCGCTAATACCAGTATGAATTATAAAAAAAGCATGCACCGTCAGCAGTTTGTTCCTATGGATGAGGTGGCTGAACCTGTAGATCAAGGGGAAACACCGGAAGAAGCTATGGAGAGAGTGGAAGGCAATGCGCGGGTAACGGCATTGCTCGCTGCACTGCCGTCCGAGCACCGGGCGGTTTTAGCGCTGAGGGAGCTTGGCGGTTTTTCCTATGACGAGATTTCCGATATACTTAATATACCACTTGGAACGGTAAAATCGCGCATGAACCATGGCCGCGATAAACTACGTGGGTTAGTGATGAAGGGAGGGGTAAAACAGTGAACTGCGCTACCTGTTCAAAACTAATTTATGATTATTTGGATCGTGAGGTTGATGAACAAACCCGGCAAGAGATGGAAATCCATTTGTCGGGGTGTGAAGCCTGCCGGTTAGAGTTGATGGAAATTAAGGAAGGACTGAGTATTTATAAAAATTGGGGTTTAGCGGTTCAACCCAGTGCCGAATTTAAGGATAAGGTTATGATTCAGTTAACTAACCTGCAGCCCGTTTCCGTGTATCCGTTTCTGAGAGCAATCGGTTTTGGGCTGATAAGTGCATTAGCGTTGTTAGCCTTTTTTGTTACACCTGTTTTGTATTCGCTGGCAACGGTAATGTTTGACTTATTTGTCAATATACTGCCGCTGCCGGGAATCTATATATCTGCATTTCCTGTAGTACAGAACGCTAGCTTGGCCGTGCTTGGTGTCATGCTGTTAGGAATGACCTGGGCGATGCGTCGGGCAATTGAACATTAGGAGGTACGTATGAAGATAAGAAAATTTTCGTTACACTTAGTTGCTATACTGATATTTATTGTATTGTTTGCTGTGCCGGTATGGGCGGCAGCACCGCTGACCGGGGGCAATATCGTTAATTTTGGGGATACTGAAATACCGGCAGGTAGCACTGTGAAAAATGTTCTTGTTATTGGCGGCAATATTACTGTCGAAGGCACAATCAGCGATGGAGTTATGGTCATCAATGGTAATTTGCGGTTAGGATCGACAGCCTCTGTGCGGGAGCACGCCATCATACTAGGCGGCAATCTTCTGACGGAAGAGGGGGCCCATATTGGTAAAGGTGTGTTTCGGATTGGCGGCGACTTTGCTTTTGCTGATACACTGATGGCTGCTGGTGTAGTCATTGCTGGTTTATGGATCGTAAATGCTTTGTTAACGGCTGTTTTGCTAATTTGGCCTGGTATTGTGGCTTGGGTATGGCGCTCCGGTGTAGAGGATGTGAGCGCAATTATCCGCGACAATCTAACGCGGACGGTTGCCGTTGGCGGACTAGGGCTTATGACGATGATTGTTTTGGTCGTGATGCTGACCATTAGCATAGTTGGTATTCCGGCAGCGGCGTTGGTGGTATTATTAGGTGTTATCGTACTTGCCGCTGGTATAGGCGGTATGTGCCATGCAATAGGTCACTACTTGCCGCTCTTGCCAGAGCAGGACAACGCTGGGAGTATTCGTGTCACGTTTGCCGGAGCTGTTATGACCGCGCTGTTATATAACATCCCTGCATTAGGTTTTTTGGCGCTGTTCATCATGAGTGCCGCTGCTGTTGGCGGTATAATACTAAAAGTTTTTAGAAAAAAAAGCTAGACAATATGGATTATGGGTAGCAGGTTTTTCAAAGCAGTAGGCGGTAAGGAGCCGCAAGGAGGAACAGAAATCTCCCGAAAAGACTTGTCGGTTCCAGGAGTGGGCATGAGATTCAAGATAGATAATGAGTAAAAAAGGCAGCGAAAATTAGCATTATCATTATATTATTCTACTGCCTTTATATAGACCTTGCTATACTTTACAATTGGCAAGTTTGTCATCTATACGTATTCGGTTCAATTCCTTGGACAATTGGATTAATTTATGCGGGCATGCTTTTGGGCGAGAACTGGCAGGCATTAAATGCCATTGGTCATAGGCGAGTCTAATAGTTGCTGCCGGTTTGATTGTCATTGCGGTCTATTATTATCGGAGAAATCACACCCAGCCTAGTCTGAAATAATATCGGGAAGTTGTCGGCCGCAGTCGGAAGGGATGGATGTGCGGCGAAGGGATGGACCTGTACCAAATGGCCTTTCCAATCTATCTTTTTGCACTTAGTTTGCGCCTTCATCCGGCATTCCGGCAGCAATTTCAATTATTACCGCGGAAAAGGCAGCTTTCCGGAATTACCGGGGAGCTAAGCGTGTTTTTAACTTTTACATAAAAAGATATTTAATAAAAGTTTCGAATTTGTTCCGAATTTGGTCCAACTTTGGCCACACATACCGTCTATACTAAAGTCAAGAAAAGTAAAGGAGGCTGGTTTTTATGAAAAAAGTAACCTTAATTACCATGGTGGCTTTGTTGGTAGTGGCATTCAGTGGTTTGGCGGTTGTCGCACAGGCGCAAGTGCCGGCTCAGGCTGCCGGGATCGGGTATTGTCCCTATTATGGGCAATATCACAACAACCTGACCGATGAGCAGAAAACGCAGATCGCCGCCTGGCAGCAACAAAGGTTGGAACAAAGAAAGCAAATATTGGCCAAGCAAGTAGAGTGGGGCTGGATTACACAAGCTCAGGCCGATCAGCAAATTTCCTGGATGGAGCAGCGAATAGCCAGCGGCGCATGTGGCCAGGGCATGATGGGTCAGGGAATGCGCGGCAGAGGCATGCGGGGTATGGGCAACTGGTAGACAGCGACTCGTTGCCTAAGAGCCTGCCGGTAAGGAACGGTCAGGCTCTTTTTTTGACTGTCAAAATTACAAATAATTTCCTGCCGTTTTAAAGACGCTGAGCGCCTTCCTGACATGGTAGAGCCTATGGTATAGTAAAAGCAAGACCTGGAAAAGAGGTGATACGATGGATGGTAAAACGGTGCTAATTGTAGACGATGAAGAACAAATCCGGGAATTGTTGTCCCTCTATTTTACGCAAGAAAAATTTATCGTGGCCGAGGCTGCCGATGGCGCCGCCGCGCTCCTTAAAATCCAAGAAGTTCAGCCGGATATTGTAATCCTTGATATTATGATGCCTGTCCTTGATGGCATTGAAGTGTGCCGGCAAATCCGCAAGGTTTCCCATGTGCCGATTATTATGCTTACCTCCCGTACTCAGGATGACGACCGCATTATGGGTCTTGAAATTGGTGCCGACGACTATGTGGCCAAACCTTTCAATCCGAGGGAAATCGTGGCCCGTGTCAAAGCGGTGCTGCGGCGCACTGCCGCGCCACAGCAGTATGCACCTGCTGACAGCCTTTCTTTTCCCGACCTTACCATCAACATGGCCGAACACAGCGTGACAGTCTTTGGTCAGCCGGTCGCATTAGCCAATAAAGAACTGGAAGTATTGTGGCAGCTTGCTTCTCATCCCGGCAAAGTGCTATCCCGTGAGCAATTGTTAGAATTAGTGTGGGATTACAGTTATGCCGGGGACACTCGTACCGTGGATACCCACGTCAAACGTTTGCGTAAAAAACTGGGAGCCGGGCCGGATGCGCCCTGGGATATAAAAACAATCTGGGGTATTGGCTATAAGTTTGAGGTGAGAAAGTGAAAATCTCACTGCAATATAAACTGCTGGCGGCGTTTATGGCGGTGGTCGTTCTGGTACTGGCCGGGGTTGGTGTCGGAGGCTCCATCCTCATCCGCGACTACTTTATTGCCAGTAAACGGCACGAACTCACCGATAAAGCCTATGAAATGGCGCGGATGGTCAATGCCTATTTTGACGGGCATATCACGCATGAACAGCTGCATAACTTTGTTAACAGTGTGGACAGTTTTTTAGATGCCAGGGTGTGGGTAGTGGATAAAGATTTAAAACTGATTACCGTGTCCGAAGAGCAGTCCAATGAAGCCGCAAGTCACCGGCGGCCAGCGTCGGTGCTCAGACCCAGCCCCATGCGTCCCGGTTGGCGGAACTGCGACCCTTCCGGCAATCAAGGCGGTATGATAATGCGCCCGCCATGGCAACAGTCCAATCAACCTGTTGATAGTAATAATGGCTTAGTGGGCGGCGGGCATTCAGCCAGACAAAATCGAATGGGCGGTGGCGGTATGGGAGGACGTCATGGCTTGTCAGACGGGCAGCCGGTGCAGCCAAACCGTGGCACGGCTGCGGCATTGCCGCCTGCCAACGCAACCCGGCTTGCGGCAGATGATCAATTCGCAGTCGACAAAGGGCAGGAGGATTCCCGAAAATCTCCTATTGTTCTTGACCTGGGTAAAGAGTCGCAGGCAGATGAGGCCTCTGGTTTTGCTGTCAGTTTAACCGACATTACAGGAATGGCGGAAATTATCCAGGCGGTACAAGCCAACTATGGCCAGGTTTGGGCCAAGACTTACTACCACCCCTATTATAAAGAAAACATGCTTATCGTAGCCGTGCCGCTCCAACGTTCGGACGGAAGTATTAACGGCACTGTTATGATCAACGCGCCGCTTGCGGAATTTGACAGCTTTTTGCATCATATTTATGCGTATCTTGGTTATGCCGGATTGGCAGTTATCTTGTTTGCTATGGTATTGGCCGCCTATCTGGCCCGTGGTATCGTGCGGCCCTTGAAAGCCATGCAAGAAACAGCGGCGGCCATGGCTCACGGCGATTATGAGCGGCGGGTAACGGTAGCTGCCCGCGACGAAGTGGGCGACCTGGGACATTCGCTGAATTCTTTAGCCCAAGACCTAGGGGAATATGTCCGGCAGATGGAAATGACCGACAAAATGCGCCGGGACTTTGTGGCCAATGTGTCTCATGAATTGAGGACGCCGCTTACCATCCTGCATGGCTACAATCAAGCCTTGCAGGACGGCACCATCACCGACCCGGCGAAGGTAAAAAAATATCACCGGGTCATGGGGGATGAAATCCTGCGGTTGGAAAAACTGATTGCCGACCTGTTGGATTTAAGCCAGCTTCAGGCTGACGGGATTCTATTAGAGCTGGAAGACGTTTCGCTGGGGGAAGTAGTGAATAATGTGAGTACGTTGTTGAAACAGAAAAGTGAGGAGAAAGGGGTTACACTGGCAGTCCACATTGACCCGGCCGTCCCGCCCATCGGGGGTGACGGCGACCGGCTGACCCAACTGGTGCTGATCCTAATGGATAATGCCCTGAAATTTACGCCGGCGGGTGGTCAAATTACTACCCGCCTAGCGGTCGAAGACCAAGCCGTTGCGCTGACCATCGCCGATACTGGCGCCGGCATTGCAGCGGAAGACCTGCCCTACATTTGGGAACGTTTCTATAAAGCAGACAAATCCCGCGCCAGCGGGGGCACGGGACTGGGTTTGGCCATTGCCAGGCAGATTATCGAATTGCACGGGGCGTCGGTAGACGTGGCTAGCGCCTGTGGCGAAGGAACGACATTTACCATACGGTTTCCGGTTGATCGAAAAAATAAACAAGAGGTGAAATAACATGTGTTCATGCGAACAAGTGCAGGCCAGACTGCGGCGCAGCCGGGTACTGTATGGCAGGCTTCTGACCAGCCCGGATGGGACCGAGTGGATACGGGGCGGTCTGACACGGACGGTGCTCAAGTACTACCGGGAGCGGGTGACCAGTACAGTGCCCGGTACTGTGCCGACCATAGCTTGCTGGTATCGGCATTCTGGGTAGTGGCGCTGGTGGACGGGATAATCGTGGTAGGAAGTACGATTCAGTTTTTACAGGGGGGATGCCGATAGCTTTTTGGCGACGGGGGAACGATGGTTGCTGCAAAGCAGCACAAAAAAACCACCGCAGGGATATGTTGGCCAGTACTGCAGCGGGTATGGAATAAAGTGTTATGTGATGAATTAAAAAAAACTATTGCAAAACGTGAAGATATTGTGTATACTATTTAAGTAACGTGGCACGGCTTGTGATAAACAAGACGCAAGCTCTAACCTGCTCCAAGTTTTGGGGCAAGATAAAATTCGCGCTAAGTACTCGGTGATAATGTGCTACCTGTTTTAGCGGTAGTGAGCAGAAAACGGAGTAGGCGAATACAGGACAATCCTGTTTCCTCATGTTGTACTACAACAACCGTACAACAATGCGGCGAAAAAAGTCTGTGATGGCCCGTGACGAAAATGCAGTTTTTTCACGCATTCGTGGCGTTTTGAAAATAAAAAATTGAGCCTAAATTTGACTTTTAATCAGGGTGTCCCGCATTCGAGTCGCGGGTGGACCACCACTTATGGCCCGTTGGTCAAGAGGTTAAGACACCGCCCTTTCACGGCGGTATCAAGGGTTCGATTCCCTTACGGGTCACCATGGGCGATTAGCTCAGCTGGGAGAGCGCCTGCCTTACAAGCAGGATGTCGGCAGTTCGATCCTGTCATCGCCCACCATGCTGTATATAAAAGCTTCTGATCTAAAAAATCAGGGGCTTTTTTATTTTTATAGAAATTTTTAGAAAATTAAATTAACAAATGCCGTTCGGCATCCAATTTTTACCTTTGAGCAGCGATATTCTGCTGTTCAGAAGCGCGATGTGGAAGCTGGGGAAAGGGGCATTTATAATAGTGATATAGTTCACGTTCGGAGGTGGGGAGGGACGTGCTTCTTGGGCGCCAGAGGAGTGCGTCTGCTGCGTAGTGGGAATTTTCAATAAATTAATACTTCTACCCCCTTGCTGAATGTATGAATTATACCGATTGGACATGTAATTTGGAAGGAGTGTTCTCTCATGGCGGAAAAAACCTACCCCAACCGCTGGCTTATTGCATTGGCGGGCATAGTAATGCAGATCTGCCTTGGCACTGTATACGGCTGGAGTGTGTTTACCAAACCGTTAATGGCGGCACATAACTGGAGCAACGCTGACGTTACTCTGACATTTACCATTGCGATTGGCTGTCTGGCTATATCCAGCGCTGTAGGCGGTTACATTCTGGATACCAAGGGGGCACGTATTGTTGCTACCATTGGTGGTCTACTCTTTGGTCTGGGAACTATTATCACCGGGTTTGGTGACCAGATTGGCTCGCTTGCGGTAATTTACCTGGGTTATGGTTTGATTTGCGGCCTCGGTCTTGGTTTTGGGTATATTACGCCAATTGCTACGCTGGTCAAATGGTTTCCGGATAAACGGGGGCTTATTACCGGTTTAGCAGTTATGGGCTTTGGTCTCGGTTCGCTTATGCTTACTACGCTTTCGCCGGGAATGATTGCCAGCATGGGTACTGCCATGACTTTCTACATCTTTGGCGGCATTTACCTGGTGGCGGTGACTGCTGCTGCGCAATTAATGGTTGAACCGCCGGCCGGTTATGTACCGGCAGGTTGGTCGCCGCCGGTGGGCAAGGCGGCAGCAGTAGGCATGACTTTGGGTGAGGCTGTCGGTTCAAAATATTTCTACCTCTTGTGGGCTATGCTATTTATCAATATTACCGCCGGTATTGCCTTGATTTCTCAGGCTTCACCCATGGCCCAGGAACTTATGCCTGCTTCTATGAGTGTTGCTGAGAAAGCCACTCGAGCCGGCGTAATTCTTGGTGTTTTTGCCATTATTAATGGTCTTGGCCGTTTGTTTTGGGCGACGGCTTCTGACAAAATCGGTCGTCGGACAGTATTCATAATTTTGTTTATCAGCCAGGCAGTGGCCTTTTACCTCTTGGCTACTACCAAGGATATGACAGTATTCATTGTACTTTGTTCCTACATATATGCTTGCTATGGCGGTGGTTTTTCCACAATGCCGGCCTATGCCGCCGATGTTTTTGGCACAAAATATGTTGGGCGCATTTATGGCTGGATGCTTACTGCCTGGGGGGCAGCCGGTATCATCGGTCCCATGCTGTTTGCCCGTATTCGCCAAGCGTCAGGCAACTATAGTGAGGCGTTGACCATTACGGCGATAACTCTGGCTATTGCTTTAGTATTACCGCTACTGGCAGCTCCGCCAAAGGCTAAGGCCGCAAATAGCAGAGTTGCATAAATGTAATATTCATAAAAATAAAGACCGCCGCACTAATCGTGCGGCGTATCTTTATGCGTCTGGGCCTTGGCCCATTGGCGGCCGGATTTGGCGACAAACGGTACTGACAAAGTATCTACCGGGATAAAGCAAGTGGCGGCCAAAAGGAATAACAGTGCAATTCGTGCTGATAGCACGGCAACAGCGGTAAAACTGTGTTTAAGTTGGTCTGCCAAATGCTTCGATACCCCGATATAAAACATCCCAATGATGTTATTTGCATCATCTCTGATTGGCGCGTAACAGGTTTGGTATTTAATACCGACAACCTCGGCTTCGCCGATATAAATTTTGCCGCCGTCAAGTACCATTTCTGTCACGTAGTCAGCGGCAACTGTACCTGTCGCCCTGCTGCCGTCTCGGATAACATTGGTGGCAACGCGGGTATTACCAAGAAATATCGTTACCGTATCATCAGTCAGGCTGGCGATTTTATCTACTAATGCAGTATCGTCGTTTATCTGAAAATGACCTTTATATAGCACACCATCCACTACTCGCCAGGGACCGGGACGCATATAATCAGCAATTTCAAGGGCTGAGGCGAGATCAGATTTGGCTTTTTCGGCAATAGCGGCTTCAAGCTGAACCTGCATGTCTCTAATGACTATGGTGCCTACTGCCAGGCAGACTAAGAGCGCTATCCCGACAAACCACACTGCCAGTTTTGTTTTAAGACCAAGATGCACATGACATCACTCCCTTGCACACCGGCTTATTTTAGGCCAAGCGCTGTTTTAAGGTGCTTAACCCGGTTGCGGCTTACCGGCACTTCCTGCTTATTACAGTCATTCATCCGCAATAAATAGGAGCCATGAAACCAAGGCGTGATTTCCAGTATTTCATCAAGGTTAATGATATATTGACGGTGAATGCGCAGAAAATTTGGCTCGGTCAACAAGTTATCAAATTCCTGTAAGGTAAGCATTGCCGAGAATTCCCCAGTGCGAGTCCGCACATAAACATCCTTATCTTTTACGTAAATGAAGACGATATCTTTCTTGTTAACCGGGATGATTTTGCCGTTTGCCAGTACACAGACTTTAGTAATCTGCGGGCTTTTTTCTGTAGCGGTTTTAGCTGATAGATTGCGGATTTTTGCCAGTGCTTTACGAAGCTTTTCACCGGTAACCGGTTTAGTCACATAGCCGATAGCGGGTGTATCAAACGCTTCGACGGCGTGTTCGGGGTAAGCTGTAATAAAGACAATATAGGGGGATCTGCTCATGCCGTTTAATTTTTGCGCCATCTCGAGGCCGGACATGCCGGGCATGCTAACATCAAGAAATACTATTTCCGGTTTCTTCTCTAAAATATAAATGAGTGCGTTCACACAATTGGTGAATTTGGCGCATACTTCAACATCGCTGTGCTGGCTGAGCAAATACTCAATTTCATCGCAGATAGGTTGTTCGTCATCAACGATGACTGCTTTGGTTTTCATGATACAACACCTTCTTTCCGGTCAATCGCCGCTTCATGCTGGAGGGGAATACGCAGTCTGGCCTCGGTGCCAACCGCTGGTTCGGAAATAATGGATAGACCATATTCCGGGCCATAAATACTGGTCAGTCGTTTGTTAACATTGGTAATGCCTATCCCATCGGCAGTAGCGGTTTGAATTTGGGCGAGCCTGTCAGGGGGAATTCCTACTCCATTGTCGGTAATGGTAATGATTAGCGCATCATCCTCTATATAGGATTCAATGGCTATGAAGCAATGGCCTAGTTTGGGGAATAAACCATGGTTTAGCGCGTTTTCCACCAACGGCTGCAGGGAAAGTGCCGGCACAAGGGTGTTTACTGTCGCGTCGTCAATATTTATGGCGATAGTCAATCGATCACCAAACCGTGATTTGGCAATTTCGAGGTAGGCTGTAATCGCAGTAAGTTCATCCTGCAAAGTAAGAAAATCATTCTGGTTAGAGTAGCCTTGCTGCATCAGCGTGGCCAGGTTACCAAGAAGATTGCGGGCTTTATCTGGATCGGTGCGACAAAAAGACATTATAATGTTAATGGTATTAAAGAGAAAGTGCGGATTAATTTGAGCCCGAAGCGCTTTTAACTCGGCTTTTTCCCGCATTTTTCGCTGTTCATCAATCTCGGCGAGTTGAATTTGCACTGATAATAAATTGGCAAGACCGTTCGCGATACGGATATCCAGTTCGGACACCGTTTCATCGTTTATTCTTGCTAATTCAATAGTACCAACCACCTTGTTGTTAGCGGTAAAAAGGGGAACAACCACTCCGGCTTTCAACGGGCAGTTTGGGAAGGGACAACCCCGGTCGGTAGGGGTGTTGATAACCATCATAATTTTACTATTGATGGCTTGTTTTACCGCAGCTGAAAGAATCGGTTCGCCAGGCTTATGGTGGTCAGCACCGTGACCAATAAAAGCAAGCCGCTTATACCGGCCGGTAATGGATACGGCATCTATTTTGGTAAGGTCGTAAATAATGCGGGCCGTTATTGTGGCTGAGTAAGAATTAAAACCCAGCCTGAGATAGGGGAGAGTGCGACTGGCAATATCAAGTGACAACTGGGCAGCCCTGGCGCCATAGATATCTTGTTCAGCTTCAATCCAGTTGATGATAACCAAGTAAAACCATACGCCGGCAACACTTACGGCCGTGGTAAGGGCAGCAGCCTTACTATTAAATGCGGCAACCTCAGTTGGACTGGCAAATAGCGTGATAAACAAGATTTGTGATAATTCGGCTGTTAACGCCAAACAAGCTCCGGCAAGCGGAGTTAGCTGATGGAAATGAAAGCGAATTCTGACTAGACCGGACAGCGTTCCTGCTAAAATTGTATAAATCGCAGGAACGGCAGTTAGTTGTTCAGCCATGGTCAAATATATGCTGCAGATAAGGCCGGCACCAAAGCCGGAAATAGGACCACCGATGATTCCGGCCAATAAAACACCGGTTAACCGGGTGGTAATAAGCGGCTCACCCCACGGGATAGTGCTATAATTACCGGTTATTGAGAAAAACGCAAACAATACAATTAAAAGAAATTGGCTCAAAGGATGGAAAGGTTGGCGCGCGCAGCGCATAATAAACCGGCTGCGGCCTGTTAGGTACGCTGTCATCGCAAGGAATGATAAAGTACTTATTAGTTCTAACAGAGTGAATACCGTCATAGCTGCCTCCGTGTCAATCTACAAAGTGTATTCGGCACGGACCAGGCTTTCCCTTTATTGCCGATAAGCATTTAAAGAAAATATTTATAACTGTCTGCAAATTTTGGCTTGTTATTCATGGGGAGCTTAACGAATGCGATTTTGCTGCGATGTATATTCAGTTGCATGTGGGGGTACAAATCCAACATTACTTATGTATAGCCGCTTGACTAATAATAGGGCGTAATATATAATAACATTTGTCAGTTAATATGGCCCGGTGGTGTAGTGGTTAACATGCCGCCCTGTCACGGCGGAGATCGAGGGTTCAAGTCCCTTCCGGGTCGCCAATACGCCTCGGTAGCTCAGTCGGTAGAGCAGAGGACTGAAAATCCTCGTGTCGGCAGTTCGATTCTGCCCTGAGGCACCATTAAAAAAGACCTTGCGATTGCAAGGTCTTTTTGCTTTACCGGACAAATTACCGATGGAGGTATTTTGTCAAACATTAGTATTGTTGATCTTATTAACGGTATTGCCTGGACAGACCAACTTGCTGGCGCTAAACGCCGCCATTGTTGACATGGCTAAAGGTACTCAAGACATGGTGAAAGGTATTGACACTATAAATAAAGTGGCTGACCAAACATTGGCTAGCACAGAAACCATGGCAACTGCCAGTGAGGAGCAAACGGCAAGTATGCACGAAATTAGCCGTGGCGCCGAGTCACTGGCGGAAATGGCGGGTGAGCTTAACCGCCTGGTGCAGAATTTTAAGTTATAAGAATCATTGAGTGACGCTGCTGCTAAATTTGTCCATTTGGCAGCAGCCCTTTTCTTTGCATTAAAATTACGGCAGCCACAAATCATAAGCATAGGAATTTAAGGAGGGCGAGTTATGTTTAATGACCGTACTCATGCCGGGCAACTTTTGGCAGAAAAATTAGGCGCGCGTAACTTGAAAAATCCATATATACTGGCAGTTCCCCGCGGCGGGGTGGCGGTGGCATCCCCGATTGCCGGCAAATTCCAGGCTAAGCTGGCGATTCTTATCGCTAAAAAAATCGGTCATCCGTTAAATCCGGAAGTGGCTATTGGTGCTATCATGCCGGACGGCAGCTTGATTCACGACAACCAGTATGTTACCGGGATTGGTGTGCAACAAGAACGTTTTGACAAACTAGCAGCCGAAGCGCGCAAGGCCTTGAACGAGCGGGCTAAAATTTACGAGGCGGCCATTGTTAAAAATTACGAAATTAAAGGCCGTGATATCATCATTGTTGATGATGGCATTGCCACCGGCTATACCATGCTGGCAGCTGTAAAATGGCTTAAGAAATGGAATCCTGCCAGCTTAACTGTTGCCGTACCGGTAGCTCCTGCCGATGTGCTAAATAAATTACGGCAGGAAGAAGTCCAGGTTGTTTGCGTCGACGAACGCGATGTATTTACCGCTGTAGGCAGTTATTATAAAAATTTTGAGGAAATGACCGATCAAGAGGCGCTTGAATATCATCGGCTTGCTCCAAACGCTATCGTCAGATTATAGACATAAGTGCCAACTATTACGTAACGTTGTTGACATTTGTAAAATATTTTTGTAAAATAAAAGACATAAATCCTAAAGGGGAGTAGCTATAGGCGATAGTCAACAGACTGGTACAAATGTACCTGGCTATGCCGTTGGAGTTTCCGACAGCGAGACCTTTAGTATGACTTTGGTCATACTAAATGTGTCTCGTTTTTTATTTTAACTTTAAGGAGGATTATTATGGAAGCATTTTTGACATCCTTAATTTTTGTTGTATTAGCCGAAATGGGCGATAAAACGCAGTTACTAGGCATGTGTTTTGCTACCCGGTATCGTTGGCAAACCGTTTTATGGGGGGTTTTTGTAGCAACAGTATTAAATCACTTGTTTGCAGTCGAGGTCGGAAATTATCTAACCCGGTTTGTTCCTATTAGCTACATCCAAATTGCGGCAGCAGTCTCTTTTATTATTTTTGGACTTTGGACAATAAGAGGAGATGAGTTAGACGAAAGCTGTGCTAATGCTAAATACAGTCCGTTTTGGACAGTTGCCATAGCGTTTTTTATGGCTGAAATGGGAGATAAAACCCAATTAGCTACAGTAGCTTTAGCGGCAAAATTTAATACAGTGATACCCGTGTGGCTAGGTACAACGGTCGGCATGATGATTGCAAACGCTATCGGTATCATTATCGGCGTAACACTTGGCAAAAGAATTCCCGAGCGATTGGTTAAATGGATATCTGCCGCCATTTTTATTTTCTTCGGTTTTGTTGGTTTATACCAAAACCTTCCTGAAAAGTTTTTAACAATGCCGTTTATGATTGGAGCGGTAGTTGTTGTTGCTTTATGTGCTTACTATTTAGTGAAATTAGAGAAGAAACCGGAACTGGCAAAAGAATAGTAACTTCCCTCTTTTTTACTTGACTTCGTTTAGAGGAACATCAAATATGTGCATGAGCAAGACAAAAAACCCGATGAGGATGACCAATGCAGGTATTGGCCTTTCGTGGTGTAGATAGTAAGCCGTGGGCTAAATGAAAGAGCACCGGTTTTACCTCTATAACCAATAACAAAAGTAAAAATAGTTGTTCTAGGATGGCGGAAGTTTTGGCCAAAATAGGGCCCTTAGTGATTTGCATAGTCATACATAATTTGCACTGGGATATGAAAGTATGACAGGACTATTGCGAGATAGACCATGCGCCCATCAGACACACCAACAAGAATAAAAGGGAGATTGCTTCACTACGTTCGCAATGACGATAGAGGAACAGTATTCTTTCCGGTCATTGCGAGCGTAGCGTGGCAATCTTCTGCCGCGGCGCTTTTCAAGGTAGACTTGTTCTAGATAATGAGGCGGTTATATGCATTTTTGTTGAATACGAATGGATTATCCTCCCCAATAAATCCCATTATGGTTAATTTAATGTGGAATAAAAATTCGGCAGTATACCATACTAAAAATATATAAAACATTATAAAAGGAAAGGAGACAATTTTATGTTTGGGTTAGTACCATTTCGTAAGAATTTACCAACACGAGACTATTTTAACCAACTTATGCATGGGTTCTTTGACGATGATTTTTTGATACCCTTTGGAAATATGGCTAATGGTTTTCGGTTAGACCTCCGGGAAACCGAAAATGAATATATTGTCGAAGCCGATCTGCCAGGGGTTAAGAAAGGCGATATTACTTTACATTATGAAAACCAATATTTAACTATTTCTGCCAAAAGAGATGAAACCCAGGAAGTAAAAGACGAAAGCTATGTCCGCAAGGAAAGACGATATGGCCAATTCCAAAGAAGTATCTATGTAGATAATGTTATTGAAGATAAGATTGACGCAAAATTCAACGACGGTGTTCTTACAGTAACTTTGCCAAAGCAGGATAAGACCCAAAAGCGACGGGGGAATATTCAAATTCATTAATTGTAATGTTGTAAGGCAGGTGTAAAACCTGCTTATTTTTTGGACTTCTTGTCCCAGCAGGGGTGGGTATCTACACCAACCAGAAGCTTTATTGGCGGCTACCACAAAACTTGATTTTTATACGGAGATAGTATATAATAATATTGATACAGGAAGCGAACTAAAAAGTTCGCCGAGGTTTGAGTTTTTTATATTTTTGCTTAAAGCAAGTCTATATAGTATCCAATAAAGATGTACAGGCGTGTTGTTAGTATAAGTGTAAGTCAAGCGCCAGCGGTGGAGCGTTACTAACAACACGCCTAGAAAAAAATCTTTATTGGATTTCATATACATTAGGAAGTATGACTAACCCGATTATAGGAAAGAAATACTCCAAGGCGAACTTTTAAAAAACGAGTAAAATCAATTCTATATGCGGATGTAGTTCAGTGGTAGAACGTCAGCTTCCCAAGCTGAATGCCGAGGGTTCGAGTCCCTTCATCCGCTCCAGAAAGCCCAAGAATCAAGAGAATTCAAAGGTTAAAAGACTAGGTAAATCTTATGATTTATCTAGTCTTTTATTTTGTAGAGCATAAGACTAGGTTCTTACGTAATTCAATGGTATTTTAATTGTATAATTCAACCCAGTAACGTTGCAACAAATTTACTGAAGAACAATCAATGCTTAAAATCGATTAAAATTCCTCTAAATACAGCTAAAATCAGCCTATGCCAGTATTATCCTGGCGATCAACAAAAAAGCTCCTTATAATAGAGGCGTAGCAGGTAACCCTGTCCACGCACTCTAAAATAAGAAGAATTGGCATGGACAGGGATATCACCAAAACTACATTTTTTAAAGTCTTTGAAGTCTTTCCTTTGGAAAAATTTCAACAAATTGTCATCAATGCCGGTTGCGACCGTTACGTAAAAAAGCTCGAAGCTTTAAAACTGCTATACTTGATGATCATTGCTCAGTTTTGCAACTTTGAATCTCTGCGGGACATCGCTAACCAGGTCGTTCGCGACAAGCATTTGCAAAAAGTGTTGCATCTCACATCCATTAGTGCATCTACGCTATCGAGGCGTCTGCGTAAAATGTGGCGGTAAAGCTACAATTGTTTCGGTAGCTCAACAACCAGGACCGTTTGGATGTGTAGGTAAATAAGAATAGAACTTCTCATACTCCTTTGCTTATTGCAGAGGGGTATTTTCCTGATGTCATAGGGGCATCTTTACTTACCCCTAGTAAATCTCATGACAACGCTTAAGAGCATCAAGCAATTCAGAGTCATTCGCTTGCTTTTACAATGATTAAAGAATTTCTTTGTTATGCGGCAGGTATGAAAGCTCGTCCCGGTAATACCAAAAGACCGGTTAGCCAATTCCGGCGAGTCGCAGAAAGACGAGGGATGCAAATAAAATTAAATCAATCCATAAACTGCATTTTTCGTGTTGTCTGTAAGTATTTACAAACAAAAGGATTCTATGATCCTTTATAGAATCCTTTTGTAATGAAGGATAATGCAGTGTACTGGTAGTGGATGGATCAAAAATAGTCGATAATTTATTATAATGCGGTATTGGTCTTAATATAGCGAAATCTATTATTTATAGGAGTATAAATCGGATGCTAAACCGGGTGTTTGTTTATGGAACTTTGAAGGTGGACGGTTGCAACCATGGTATTGTGCAGCCATTTGTTAAAAGTATCTGTGCTGCTACGATGCGTGGGATAATATATGATTTACCTGTTGGATATCCGGCAGCCATCGATGGTGATGGACAAGTTATTGGCCAAGTCATTGAACTCAATGACGTTGAAGCGGCATTAGCAGTACTTGACAGACTTGAAGACTATTATGGTCCGGAGTGTGATGATAACTTATATGATCGGGTTATTCGGAGGGTAATCCTGTTAACTGGAGAGGAAGTTTCCGCCTACGTTTACTTGTGGCGCAGACAGCGAGAGCTTATGCAAATAGGAAAACTTTTGTCAACAGGTGAATGGAAATAATGTAAACAGGACAAATTCCCTATTGACTATCAATAAATAATAATTATCATACCGCATATATAGACAATAAACCTGTTTCAGGAAAAAATAGTATTATTTGAATCTAAAGTATTGACGGCGTGCACGGTTGGGTTTAAAGTTAAGGCATATATACTAAAGAAGTGTTGATGAGCTATATCATCCGCGGGCATAGGTGTAAGGTCGTTGTCGCGGATAATTTGTTTCATATAGGAGAGAAAGCGGATGTTGTTTAATGTCCACCCCAGTAATCTAATGAGTGCTTTGTCTGTAGCCTTAGAGTTGTCAACTGACGGTTTGTCTCGCCATCATTGGCGAACAGCTCTTATTGCCGACCGGATTGCCGAACATATAGGTTTGGATGATTGGCAGCGTCAGGTGCTGGTATATTCCGCGTTACTGCATGATATTGGTGCTGTGTCCAACTGGGTAGAGAGAAAAAAGCTTATTATGCTTGAATTAGGAAGTGACGTCTACCGCCATGCTGAAGCCGGCTATGAGTTACTAAAAGACTCAGCGCAGTTTGGCATGTTGGCCGAAACCATCCGTCACCATCATGATAACTGGGACGGCTCGAATCCTTTTGGTCTTGTCGGCAAAGACATTCCCATAACCAGCCGGATAATAAATTTGGCAGACCGCTTGGAAATACTGCTTAAGGATAAAGTCTACATATTTGAACAGCGTCCTGATATCTTATCATCGATTCGTGAGTTAAGCGGCAGTTACTTTGACCCTGATCTGGTACGGGCGCTGCATGAGTTTGCCCGTAGGGAAAGTTTCTGGCTGGATTTGACCAACCCGCACTATTATCAAAATTTTTTCCGGCAGATAAATACTTACGGGCGTATGGTGCTTAATATTGATGATATTGTCAACATCGGCGAAATTTTTGCCACGATTATTGACAGGACCAGCCGGTTTACCGGTGTGCATTCCCGTAGCGTAGCGAGGGTGGCTGCGTTTTTGGCGCAAGCTAAAGCTTATAGCGTAGAAGAAGTTAAACTAATAAAAATTGCTGGATTATTTCACGACTTAGGCAAATTGGCCATACCAAATGAAATATTGGAAAAACCGGGAAAGCTTACAGACCGGGAGTTTTTGATAATAAAGCAGCACCCTTACTATACCTACCGGATACTTGAACAGATTGACGGCTTTTCAACGGTGGCCGAATGGGCGGCTTTTCACCATGAAACTCTGGATGGTTTAGGTTATCCTTTCCGTGTACCGGAGGCATCGCTCAGCTTAGGGTCGAGGATAGTGAGTGTAGCCGATGTGTTTGTTGCTTTAAGTGAAAACAGACCCTACCGCCGCTCACTTGCTCTAAGTGAGATAGAGAAGATTATGCGAGGGATGGTAGATAATCGCAAACTAGACGGTGGTGTTGTTTCCGACTTATTTGGTGATTTTGTTGGCTTAGGAAAGCTCGTAGAACAAATTAGGATTGAGGGTGCTTAATTTGTTTTGTATGGAATTAATAGAAGAGTAGTTGTTTGTTATTCACAGATAACCCCTTGGCCAAAAATTGACCAAGGGGTTATCTGTCGGGTATTTTTTCCATATCCATATGTTATTATGGCTCACTTCACCGATCTTTGGACCAAAAACAAGAAAGGATGGTACATTGTCGGGGATTCTCGGCATCACCCGCTTTTAGTGGACAAGACATCAATAATTACTTCAAGTCGTTATAAAGATTGAAACCGATAGAGGGAATTTCTCAGTTCGAGAATACTATCCAGAGTCGGCCGCTCGGTAGTAGTGGTCCAAAACTTCATGAATTCAGCAACTAATTCCATTGGTGGTTTCCCTGGTAGGCATGACGTTTCTGGACATAACCAGTTTTCCTTGGCGGCGTTTTCTCCGCGGGATATGTCTTCAATCCAGGAAATGATACCAATTGTTGCATTAATATCTATTGCTGATTTTACGTAGAGATCTTCATATAATTCTTGCAGATACTTGGCTTCTATTGAAGCAGCTTGTTCAACCATTGCAGTCGTCTCCTAGCCGTCTTTTTTAGCTGGCCGTGGCTTGCTTATTTCCGTTATTCCCCGTAAGTAAGCAAGTATTTGTCATTTGCTTAAGCCACATTAACTTTACTAACATAACCTAAGCTTAAAAAAAATTCACGTTGATCGGCAAAAGTTTAATATCGGACATAGAAGCTTTGAATTCTTCAACATATAGCGGATCAACAAAATAGCAACCCATAATCTCTGCCCACTTTATTTGGCCGTTCCATTCATAGACCAAATAACTTGTCACAGATACCACCTCCTTTTTTGCGCAGTCGGTGGGGATATAAAAAGTAAGCCACTTTTAGTCAGCAGTCTAAGTTCAGTCTATTCCCTTCCTGATAAAAGCACAACCTAGTAGCTGGCGGCTACAGCTGTGAATAGACGCATATCATGGCTTAATAGCTAGATATGTTCCAGATTCTTACTTTTAAAGCGAATAAGACCTAAATCCTACGGTGAGAAGGTTTTCGCTGTATCATGTTAAACGGTAACAACTTGGTTGAGTTTTCAATTAATCATATCAGGATGTATCCTTGGCTGTACGGAAAAAGGAGACATAATCTTAAATTATTGCCGGATCTATGTTGACAACGGTGAAACGGCTACTGCCGAGCCCGCCGCTCCCAGGAAGCAGCGGAGTAAAGCGCGGAAAGAAATGACTAGGTAGTGAATGACGAAGTGTTTGGCACCCTACTGGAAATCCTTAGATGGATTTTACGGAATGGTAAAAAGACTGAGAAGATTTTAGTCCGGAAAACTTTATCCGGTATGTTGAACAGCACGTTGCACAGCCGTGCTGTTCATTTTTTGAAGGATGGCAGTGCTAGTGACGCAGGGCAAGGCACTGTTTCATCACGGCAGTAACGCGATAGAGTATACCTGTTAGATTACAAAGCGTCTAAGGGAGATGAGAAAGCCATTTTGTAAAATATAGTATTGATGTTGAATGAGTTGGCTGGATGAAATAAATTTGTTGATTAAGTTATAAAATCATAATATGATATAATTATAATGGATTAAAGTGACAATACTAGAATACATTGGAATAAACAGGTGTTATCATGTAGTAAGTAATCGGGGAGATGTGTTTCATGTCTGTTTATCTAGATAATGCCGCCACATCGTATCCCAAACCAGCTGCAGTATTAGCCGCAATTGGCGAATATATGGTTCACAATGGGGCAAATCCGGGACGGGGTTCGTATGCAAAGGCCGGACAAGCGGCGGAGTTGGTTGCTGAAACTAGGCAGTTATTGTGCGATTTATTCGCCTTTGTTACGCCGGATAACGTTATTTTTTACAGCGAGTGTGACTGAAGCTATCAATTTAGCGATTCGAGGTGTTGTCAAAAAAGGCGATCATATTATTACCAGTAGTCTTGAACACAATGCGGTGTGGCGTTGTCTAAAACTCCTGGAAAAGGAGGAGGGTATATCCATTACAATGGTGCCGTGTAACAAAGAAGGAATTACAGATCCGGCTCCGGTGGAAATGGCAATTCGCCCTAACACGTCTTTGGTGGTTTTTACTCACGCGTCAAATGTGTTAGGGACCATTCAACCGATTCAGAAAATTGGATTAATTACCCGGCGCTATGGCATACCCTTATTAGTGGATTGCGCGCAAATGGCTGGTTCTCAGTGCTCATCAGGTAATAGCAACCCAGGAAACAGGTACGATTCGGATCAGTGTGGGCTATTTTAATACCAGACGAGACATTGATGCTCTGGAAGCGATATTAAGTCAATGAAAGGGGGGAGTACTATTGCCCAAGGTTTTTGTGGTGTTTGATGAATCGGAGCAGTTGTTGTTAAAGAGTATTTACTATGATGAAGATCCGGAAGAAGCATTGAAATTTGTTCTCGAACACATCATACCCAAGGTAAAAAAGGACCTATCCTGTTTATCGGGCGTTATGTCCGGGCAAAAGGGATAGATCCATCAAGGAGGTGGTAGATGTGTCGGCATTCGAGGCAATGTATCTGATGATTGCATTCGCAACGCTTGTTGTGCTCATGATAAAACAGAAATAGCCGCCCCTGCCAAGGACTGCGGCTATTTCTTAATAGTTTGTAATCTGGGCTAACCGTTCCGGTTAGACAGCCTGTGGGGGCTGGCGTGTTACGAGCACGTCAGTCCTTTTCTTATATTATACCCATTGGAATAAAAATATGCAACCAGTTAGGGAAAATGTTGTGAACTCGGTGTTTTTTGTTAGGAGCATGGAGCAGATTCCCTGTCCGTGTTGTGGTGATCATCTGTACGTAATCGGCAGCCGTCGGCGTAAGTATTTATCAAGTCAGAGTCTCCCAAAAGTGTTAGTGATTCGCCGTCTCAAGTGTTGTCATTGCTGCCGGATTCATCATGAACTCCCGGATATATTGGTTCCTGTCTGGAATCAATTCGCATCCGGTATGGGCATGGCTCTGTGGAAAGCCGGTCCGCTCTTTCTTTATCCGTGCTCCAATGAATTTGGCGCTATGTGGGCGACGCCCCCACATGGCTGGCGCGAGTTGTCCGACCAGTTGCCGATGGCTTTAGTGGGCTGCGTCCAAAAGGCAAAGGCAGGAATACTCGGCTGTCGTTGCCAATGCATTTCTGCACTGTGAAGAGCGCAAAGTGGACAAGACCGGCTGCATCAGTTTCGCAGGAAAAAAGTATGAGGTTGGCCTTCCTTTCATTGGTTGCACAGTAGACGTGGTGTATGATCCTGCCGATATCAGTGAGCTCACCATAGAATACCAAGGGCATACGCCATGGAAAGTGAAACAACTGGCGTTATTCAGGCGAAATGCTAAGTTTGTTAGCAATTATACTGGCACCTCCGATTATTAAAGAAGACCAAGCGCCGTACGTTTCTGCGCAATAATTGTCTCCAACTTATCGGCAGCTTTTGCAATATCATCCTCTAGAATGATTTGTCCCCCTGTAATATTGAGGAGTTGTTCAGTCAATATGTTCGAAACTAACTTACTGCCGGTCACAAACGGTGGTTGCGCCAAATGCAAAGGCAGACCAAGCGCTAAACCGAACGATCCATCCGCCAGCGCCTGTTCCTCCAGCCATTGAGGAGCCGACAACACCAGTGGCAATTTTGGTATATCAACCCCAAGCACTTCTGCAACCTCGGTAGCGATAATTTCCAGGCGGCCAATTGCCAGACAAGGGCCGAAATTCAGCACCGGCGGAATACCTAATGTTTCACAAACTTCCCTAAGTTCATTTCCTGCCAGTTTGGCTGCGCCGGGAGACATTAACCCGACATTTTCCAGGCCGCCGCTGGAACAACCGGCTGAAAGCACCAATATATTCCGTTTGATGAGTTCCTTTGTAAGTTCTACCGTAAAGACATCATGCCCTTTGGCAGTAAGATTTGAACAGCCAACAACACCGGCAAGACCTTTAATTTTGCCTTTGGCAATCAAGTCAATTAAAGGTTGCCAGGAACCGCCCAGGAACTCTTTTAATGAAGTTTCGCTTAAACCGGTAACACAATCATCATGTCCGTGTTCCTTGGGGATGCGCACATTAATTTGCTTGCGGCGTTTTTGATAGCTTTCAATAGCCTCATTAATAACGTGTTCCGAAATTTTTTCGCGATTTTCAAAGGTATATGTTAAAAGATCAGCATTTGCTTTTTTAGCCATGTCATCCAGGCAGATCATTTTCACTTGCATTTTGTCGGCAATGGATTCGATGCCAGGCAGTGTGCAATTGAATTCCGAAAGAATAAGGTCTATGCCACCGGTTGCAATTACTGCTTCACTGGTAAAGTTATTGCCGGCATGACCTGAAAAAACATCCTGACAATGTTTGCCGCGCAGTTGCAAGTCCTGCCCCACACAGGTGCAGCCTACTAAGCGAACCCCTTTTGCCCCCGCCGCTTGCGCCCGGCTATGTATGTCTTCTTCATTGAGGCGGTCTTGCAGATGTGCAAAAATTGCATGCTGGTGGCCTGTTAACATGATGTTGATATACCCTTCATCAATGACTCTAAAGCCTACCGGAGCAACACGAATGGATGGTTCGCCAAGAATAACATCATTTACCAGATTGGTCAATGTAAGTCCATACAACCCTGTTACTATACCGAGAGTAAGGCAATTGAAGAGCATATTCACCGGATCGCTGCTAAGATTTGTAGATGTCTTGACAATGCCGTCAAACACTTCCGACTTGGCTCCACCTGGTAATATACCTAATTTATTCCAAACATCAAAGCGTGGTTTATAGGCCAGCTTTTCCACTAGTTCCATCTTTTCAGAGCGAGGCTTATACAAATCCTCCAATATCTTGCTGGCTACGAGTGCTCCTTTTTGGTGCAGATCAGGCTCGTTAATTCCCAACATATCTGCCAAACGGTTTAATGTTTTCTCGCCTTTAAGCTTTCCTTTTTTAAGGGAAAGTTCTTTTAATGTTTGGGCAGCCTTCTCAAGTACATGAACGTAGCAACCGGCTCCGGCCGCAACCGCCCGCAGAAAATTCCGCGCGACAATGGTATCGGCGTTAGCTCCGCAAACTCCTCGCGGTGATTGTGGTGTAACCCGGCAGGGGCCGTTGGAACAAAGCCGGCAGCAAATTCCCTGAAGGCCAAACCCACATTTGACCTGTTGATCTTTTACCCGGTGGTGTGCTGTTTCTACATCAAGTGATGCGATAAAAGCTTGAAGTGTTGTGTCTGCAGATGAGCATGTCCCGCAATGGTTGTTAAGCATAAAAAAAATCATCCTCCTAAAATAAAATATACCTTTTTGGTATAGTATTGATTGAGAAAAAAATCTGGCTTTATCCAGATGTAAAAAACAAACGAAACAAGATCATATGTCGTGCTTTACTATACTTAGAAAATTGGCGCGTTCCAACTCAGCTACAAGAACCCGGTTTATATTATTTAATACTTGATGCGCTTTGCAGTACGGGGTGTAATGTTTATTGCAATATTCCGGCTCGTACAAACACCGGTTCATGTATATAGGGCCATCGATTGCTTCAATAACTTCTTTTAGATTTATTTTTTCCGGCGGTTTGGCTAATGCATAACCTCCTTTTATCCCGCGAAACGATTGAATAATACCTGATTTAATAAGCTTTGGCAATAATTTCAACAGAAACCGCAAGGAGATGGCTTCGTTGTCGGCTATAGTCTTGGCCCCGACAATTTCGCCATACCCCAATTGGGACAAATATAATACTACCCGGATAGCATAATCTGCTTCTTGGGATATTCTCATTAAGCACCTCTATACTATACCTTTTTAGTATAGTTTTATACTACCACATTAAAAAAATAACGTCAAGTAAAAATCTCCAAAAAATTTCTCTGCAGACAAGCCGATTCTATTTTTTTTTTTGACAGACAGGCGTGTTACACGATAAGATATGTATACGACAAAATTTGTAAAGGATTTGAGCGGGATGAGTACACATTTTTCCTTTAGTCCAGCGAGCCGGTGATCGGAGTTTTCCGAAGGTGTGAGGACCGGTCTAAAGATGATGTGGAATGGGCCCGTGAGCTGGCCGCCGAATGTAGAATTTACTAGTAGGCTGGGTCGTTTGCCAATGTTATCTGGCTAGGGTATCGGATAGGAATATCCCGTACCTGATAAAGAGGGAAAGTCGTGCTTTCTGAACAAGGGTGGTATCGCGAAACTATTTCGCCCCTTATGGGTAGAAATGGTTTTTTTGTTTCTTAGCACTGCATTTCCGCATAAGGGTGGTACCGCAAAGTCATTTTGCCCCTTAACGAGGGTGAAATGGCTTTTTTTTTACAGGATCAGAAAGTATAACTTTTCGGGAAGGTGCAAACAGTTGATTAATTTGCAGTTAGCCGAAAAGTAACTTACTTTCTTCCCGGTTCGAAAACGCTTTGCGTTTTTCTTATATAATGAATATAGGTAATTATTCTAACAGGGAGGTTTGTCAAACGGCAAATTATAAACTGGTTTCCCGGGAAGTCTAATTATTATGGTGGCTATGGTGAAGTGGTAACACGGCGGATTGTGGCTCCGTTATTCGAGGGTTCGAACCCCTCTAGTCATCCCAGCTTAATCAATATAGGGGCGTAGCCAAGTCGGTAAGGCAACGGACTTTGACTCCGTCATGCGTTGGTTCGGGTCCAGCCGCCCCTGCCAAAATAGAGTGTAGATGTTTTTATAGTGTCAACATAGGCGGTTAATGAAAGGGCAGAGCGGGACAAGATTAACAAAGACAATAAGGAAAATAAAAACAAAGGATTGTCTAGTCCAAAGGATAATACCAAGTTACTAAACATATTGAATTTTTTGTAAAATTGCAAAATATGGAAGGGATTATTTCTTTTTGTATAGAATACATTCATAACATGGGGAAGGGAGAGTGTATTCATTTATGTTAAAGCAGATTTATCAACAGAAAAAAGAAAAAAAGAATGATGCGGCTAATGCAGCGGGAAAATTGCGGGGCAATCAAGGATTGAGGAAATTGAGTAAAGCAAGGAAATTATCGCAGAGCAAGTAGTAAGAACTATAATGCATGAGACCACGACGTTTCAAAGTCAGGTGGCTACTTTTTAACGAAAGTTACCATAAAAAAGGAGGGGATAAATATGGCTGGAGCTCCGACTATTTGGGTAAATGGCGACATGAGTGAACAAATAGCTGATTTTAACGGTGAATACATCTTAATAACAACTAGCAATATGCAGAGAATACCGCTCGGAAAAACACTTGAAGATGCGAGAGAAAAATTAAAAGAGATTGGCAGATATGACATTGCAGAACAGTTAAAATAAAGCCGTGAGGGGTAGATATTCTACCCCTCACGGCTTTATTTTAACAAAATGTTTACAAAGTCGTAACCTAAAAGCAATGTTTTTGATGTAATATTAAATTACCTTTTCAGATAAGTCTCCTCTTTTTTTATAATACCGTTTACTTATGTAAACGGGTGTTTTTTTTTAATGGGAGGCGTTGAAAGTGAATGGGAATGGCGTGAGCGGTTTTATTTTTTTATCAACTGCTTTAAGGTTATGGTATAATTTGTATATAGGGGGGTGTTGCCGTTGGCGAAAAATCTTCGTACTATTATATTTATATTCCTTGTGACAATACTTTCTTTGATTACGGTTCCGTGTTTAGCTAGTGCCAGTACTTTTACCCTTGGAATATATCAGGGTGTTCAGTTGTCTGAAAACCAAGTGGTTGAAAGTAAGGACGCAAAAGCTGATTTAACCGTATCGCCGCGTTACAAAGGATACGTGGCATATGCAGTGTTGCAGGCTACAAAGCTAAAGGAATTTGAAACAAGGCCCGATTTGTCAAACCTAACGACCAAAGATGTTGAGAATTTTAAAGAACTCGTGTTTGCGCCAGCAGCCGGATATTATTATTTGGTGAAATCGAAGGACAATCGCTATTACCTGTGTAAACTTGAGAGTTTTGAAAATCAGGGAAAGGCTCAATCTTATTGGAAGCTTACCTTTAGCAGTGAGGAACTTTCTTTGAAATAATGATTTGGATATTAGCTGTATCCTTCGGGGTACGGCTTTTTTGTTTATAAACGGCCAAAGTCCCTCCGCCTTTATAATCCGGAATGCTAAAAAACCCCACGAATTTCCGTGGGGGTATGACACCTTAAATTCGCTATATCTGAGATTAGCGCCACCACTACGGATAATATATGCAAAGTTATCAGGTATATGGAGATGCTTCCGGTGATCCATACACATACCAATTAGCATTTGTGCTTGCTTGAGGACGAAAAAAAAGCCAAACGAAATTATTCCCACTTTTGCACCATTTAGCCCCGCTCATTTTTGGCATCATAACCGCAACCCTTTGATTTCATTGGAGCCGGTAACAGGACTTGAACCTGCGACTCTCTCATTACGAATTACTAACGGGCCTCCAGATGCATTAGGCCACTTTATAAAAACCCTGATAAATCAAGGCTTTGTAGGTATTCTCCAATGAGGAGCAAAGTTCAAATTGGTTTACTTTGTTAGAAGATTGTTAGAAGTGTTAGAAGGCCGGGAAACATATCCGGCCTCTTTTGTTTCCCTTCAGTTGAGATGAACAGGTACAGTAGTACCGTATCGCTTCGCATCCTGACTATGCTGGCGTAAGATAATGTTACGCCACAATTCGCCGAAAAACAAGGTGGCCTACCGGAAAAGACAGGCCAGTAAATACGGTATCCCTAAAGCCACAATCCAGAATGCCGACACCAGCAGGCTATGCTCGGCGCAATACTGATAGCTGTATTTGTCACCCCGCCGTAACGCTCCCCAATAACATACCCACAGCGCCACCTCCACCCGCCACCAACGAACAAGCCAATTTAGCATAAACTCCGCCTCCTTCTATGCTCAGCGGCTTGCCTGCCGCCGTCACTATTAACAGGAGCGCGGGGATTCATCTTCTTATTCAGCAGTTACAATTGACGCGGCACGCCGAGTCACCCGGAGGGGCGCAGCAAAGCGGAGCAGGCTTGTCTTGACCGGCGTGGTAAAATGAGAAGACCGGCGGCAGAGTGCATTCCTCGCGCCTTTGTCATTTCTACAGCACACAAAAAAGCTGCGAAGCAAAACCCTCGCAAGCTGATGATATCCAAGTTTAGTTGATACTAAGAATGTTCTATAACTATAACTATATAAAATAATGAGAAATGTTCAACTGCGAAATTTGAGTAGTTTATTAGTTGGAAATGTTAGACGCCTTCGTAAAACATTAAAACTGTTCTACAATCATGAAGGAAAAATATAAACTTTGGCGAATACCCATACTCAAAATGGATGAAAATGGAATACCGCCGTGGGGGCGGCGGTATTCTGAGTAACTTACCCTTTTGGCGGGAACGGGTCAGATCCGTACGAATTTTTTTCCCGGATTTGACCATTTGTTCCGTGGATAACCAATTCAGACTGTTGGTTAATAGCAATTCTACGACCGATTTGGATAGCTTCAGCCTGAGTTTCAGTCCGAACAGTGGCACGATCATTACCCGCGCCGATAACCTGCCAACCACCTTTTGAGTGTGGCGTAACGTGTTGATTTTTGCCCATTTTAACATCACCTCACTTTCTGTAGATATACCTTGTATTTTGTTTCCATTGTATTTTGTTTCCATCCAAAATTGCGACAGCATACAAAATATTGGGTATCCAGACTCGAATCTACGCCATATCTTGTATAATTCTTCTTCTTTTTACATTCTTACTAATATTTTGCAATAATACCTTGCCATAAAAAAAGAGAAGGTTAGAATAACCTCCTCCGAATATTTTAAAGTTTAGCAACGTATAGTGTATCAAACTACAGTATATTTGACATACTATATATTGATATTAGTGCATTCTACCACACAATATCCTGTTTGTCAAATTTTCCATTTATCATTTCCTTGACAGATCAACCATGGTTGTCCTATAATTGAGGTGAGCTCATCTACCATGTTGTAGAAGGAGAATCCGGTCCTCCGATCGAGGACCGGCTTTTACTTTTTCTGGATAAATTCATCATACTCTTTATCATACCGATATTTATAGCTTTTTAGGACAATCGGAAAGGCCGTTTTTAAACGATAAGGGTAGTTTTTACTAGCACGATCTATTTTAAAAATCAGGACGTAATCAATGTATTCGCTTACATACCGAATAAGCAAGTCCTTATGGCCAGTTTTTTTATCTATGTGCTCCCAGACGCGGAGGTTGGGATGAAATTTATTCTGGGTCGCAAGCTCAATAAGTTCTTTTACCCACGTGATCTTGTTAGCACGATATAGACAGGGAACACTGTTATCATCTTTTAAAATATTGTCGCAGTGGTCCACGTCACATTTATACTTACAGGTTCCATTACATTTATCGTTCACGCAGGGGAACATATCGTATTTGTTATCGTCAGCGCCTATACTAGCAATGTGCCAAAATCCTCGGGTTTTCCCATCCTGCGTACCTGTGCTATCAATAAAAATACGTTTACCAAACAACGTCGGGCGTTTATCTTGATACTTTAGTTGAACCACAAAAATTTTATATGCATCTTCAAACAGATCATCGATCGGATCGTAATTAGCAGGGTCGAGCGGCAGTGATAACTCCAAATCATTCACCACTCCTTGGAGTCCATATGAATAAATTAAATCGCTTCTTATTCAGCGGCGTACCGAAATCTAATGCCGGACCATATCGATCTACAAGCTTTTGCACAATTCTTTTTTTAGAGATACTACTGCTTGGATTGGCGTAAAGTCCCCTATGATAAAAAGATAACGCTCCAATAAGAAGATCAGTTAGCTGCATTAAATCCGCCCTGCTAGAATCTATTTGGCTGATATTGAGAATAATATCATTCATGAAGTCATACTTGTTATTGCACAAAACTTCATGCAACTTGGCTATGCGTGGGCCACCGAGTGTGTCTTTCACATCAATAAAGATGCGGTACTTATTGTACGGATCACAGAACTTATCCAACAATAGGTAATACATTTTATAATACCAAATATTGTAGTCGTTAGAATTATATTTTTCGTGGTCTAAAGCTTGTTTGTTTTTCACTACAATAGCCCGGAAACACAAATCTTTGGTCCTAAAAAAATACTCAATGATATCTTCAAAAAGAGCAATCTTTGACTGTGATACCTTTGTCCATTTTAGCTCCACTTTTGAATCTATACCGTGATTATGCTTAATTTTGCGCAGATCCTCATAAACATTCCGTTTCTTTGCTTCTGGACAAGATATGGCGCCAAGAACCATTATATTTGAGTGATCAAACGGTAAATGGCAGCTTTCGTCACAATAAATATTGTACAATACTGATTCCATAGTAGCCTCCAATCTTCGCTACCTGTCGTCATTTTTCTCTTTCATTATACATTGCTATTGTTGACAATAAAAGGGTTAAGGAAAAATTACTGTGTTAGGGAAAATTACAGTGAATAGTAAGCGTCATGCCTAACATACTCCCATGGTTTCGAGGTCAACAGTCAGGAAAAAATAACAAGCGGTTTTCTATCGAGGTAATTATGCCGAAAGGCACAGCAAAGCGGAGCAGGCCGGGAGGGGTCAGGGGTGGGCACATTAACCCCGAAGCTAACAGCGAAGGACTGCTACAGCAGCGGCGGACGTCTGATAATCCCCGTATTTATGTCCAAGGGGCAGCCCGTAGGGTGCAGGACATAAAGCGGATTATCGGATGGCCGCCTCCCCTTTCCTGGATCGGGAAGGGATAGGGATGGGCGACCGCGGTGGTGAGGTCTTCAGCCTCACCACCGCTCTCCTCCCTCGGCGGATCATGACGTTGCTTCCCGCAGCTGGCGAGGACAGGCGGCGTGATGGTCCGCCTTCCCCCTTTGGGGGTTAGGGGGCATATATTCCCCTAAAGGCTGGGGGCTTAGGGGTTTGCGTTCTGAAGGCAGCCGCGGCCAGCAAGTGGCAACAACGAGGCCGCCAACCTTATGCCCTGTCTATCGTAGGCGGCCCGTACCGCAGGATTTTCAATGAGGACATCTTTCATCAAATCACTCCCAACTCTGTTCAAACATTGACAAACGTCCTGCCTGAAATGCAGGAACGAGCAGCAGACGCCATCGAAGCGCTGCTGAAGCGCTCCGCTAAATAAGATGCGTTCTGTAGAGCTTGTTAGAAAATGAAAAAAATCCTCGCAGGCGTTAAACCCACGAGGTCTTGATATATCTGGAGCCGATAACAGGGTTCGAACCTGCGACCCTCTCATTACGAATGAGATGCTCTACCAGCTGAGCTATACCGGCGTTTGTACGTTGATATTATATCTTACTACTGCCGCATTGTCAAGAATAGTACCTGAACCATTGATTTTATTGATTTCGTAAACACTTTTCAGATTTTATGCTCTTATTATATTTTTCTGTTCCTAAGATAGTGTCTATGACCAACTTACGCGTACTGATAGAGTAACCTTCGTAGTTAGGTCTCGCGGATCGGACCCGTAGTTCTATTCGTCTTATCTTTTTCGTTTGTGGCGACCACTCATTAGGCCTCCCCTAAGACGCCAGCAGTTTCAATTATTGCCAATGCACAATTTTAACTGACTTATGATATAATTAATGTAATTATATCATATAAAGGGGGCTCGAATCATGAAACGGTCGACCTTTATCCGAATCTTATCTGGCATAAAGTTGGTTTCAAATAATGTGAGTGTTGTAGAAAATTTTAAGAATAAAGCGCTTGTTATCATTAGAGTCCCTGAAATTACTGGAGAATCTCCAAAACATTTTAGATCTTTTCAAAAAGTTCTATCCAATTGTTCCTACTATAGCATAAAGCCCGAAGGTGACGAATTGGTAGTTACACTAACGTTCGAATGGAAATAATCTGATTTGAGTTTGAGTTAGAGCCGTAAGGCTCTTTTTTATGTCCTAAAAACTACGGGAAGATATAGGCAAATAGACTAAAAACTACTCTGTTACTGGGACCAACGGCCAGAATTTTAAGATATAACGATTTCTCTCAATCTTTAGGGTGGTTTTAATTTGGCGTGTGCTTTATTTACATAAACGATAATATTTACTAAATACTTCGTTTAGTTTCGATTCGCGCTATAATGGAATTGGGCATGTGAATTTGCATTAAGGAAGGATCTTCTCACCATTCCCGGCTATGTGCCGGCTTTTTTTTGACATGATAACTGGAAAATTGCAAGTAAAAGCACAAGGGATGCCTTTCGGCATCCTTTTAATTCTAGTAGGTGTATAGTTTTGCTTAGGATCGTTGTGTCAATTTCCCGATTATTTCTACGTTGCTTATATTACTGATTTTTTTCATAATATCTTTCTCAACGGCAGCAATAATTACCGTACAAGGTCCGGCAGATTTTTTCAAATCCAATTTAGTATTTTCGTTTATTATTAAGTCAAGCTGGTTGCTTTGAGCCAGTTGCTGGGCCTCGTACCCAATTCCTTTGGAACCGACTGGAACAATTTCTCTAACTCCATCAGTGGCCAGTAAAAGTTTTATTGTTCTGTAATCCGCTATATCCCCCGGGCGGCATGTCAGTACTTCGTATCCGACTTTCGGCATACCGATAGCAACAACTAATGCTTCCTGTTTCACATTATTAATCTTTAAAGCAGCATTGTCAGCAAGTCCCATGACCGTAATCCCAATGCCGGTTGCGATTGTAGGGAAATTTTCTTCCGTGCTGCCGG
Organism: Sporomusaceae bacterium ACPt; assembly: GCA_041428575.1. Classification (GTDB taxonomy): domain Bacteria; phylum Bacillota; class Negativicutes; order Sporomusales; family Sporomusaceae; genus Sporomusa_D; species Sporomusa_D carbonis. The sequence goes on along the minus strand of CP155570.1, from coordinate 4,034,550 downwards.
TAAGCACGACATTGTCAAGGCCGGCAGACCGCAGTTCCTCCTCAATACCCTTAATGATCTCCCGTCCGGTTGGTTCCATCTCATTGCACACCGTATTAGTTAAGCAGACTACCTGGGCTCCAGTGCCCATAACTTCAAATAAAGCAACTCTAGCTGTAAATTTACCGGTGATAAAAGGAGGAACCTTTAGCGCATCGCCTTCTTTATTGCCAATACTGCCGCAGCTATCACAGGCTATGACCATTGTTTTCCGGTCATCCACAGATATTAAGGTTAAGTCCCTTACTTTTCGAATGTTCATAGTTGTTTATTGTTAAAGTGCTCCAAGTGAATTTTACTTGCTACCAGTCTATACACGCCCAATGCAAATACAATGTTTAAAGTAGCTGCTATAACTAGCAGCGGCAAAATATTGAGTATGCCGGCAACACCCATAATCGGCAGTAACAGTGGCGTTAAAACAAGTAACGAGACGGGTCCGTTCATAATTACGGCTACTAAACCGGCAATTATTGCTCCGGCCAAAGAAAATGTATAATCATTGTTAAACTTTTTATAGATTATCCCAAAAATGGCCATGGTAGCCGCCATAGTGATCATAATGATAAAATGTACAGGCAGCGTTAAAGGAAATCCTGACGTAATAGCAGTCGCCAGGTGGCCAAAAGCCCCGATTAACGCCCCATATGCCGGACCGAAAAAGAGTGCTCCTAAAAAACCTGGCATAGAACTCATCTTTGACAGTTAACGATCGTTTTTTCATGTTTCCCGAGCCCGGAATCCGCTATTTTCGCGGGTTTCGGGCTTTGCTATTGCAGAAATTTCTCAAAAAGTGTAGGTCAAACTATTTTGGAATTTTCGCCATAGATATCTTTATCTTCCGGAAATTTCGTGATATAATTGTAGGTGATAAATGTTGGGGCGGTGAGTCTCTTGTTTGCTCAAATTGTATCCACAAAAAAGTCGGATGGTAAAACCTACAGATATCTTCATATTGTTGAGTCATACCGGGAAGGTAAGTCCGTTAAAAAGCGTCGTATTGCAAGCCTTGGCAACATTGACGCGTATTCTGATAAGGAAATAGAACAGCTTATTTATAAGCTTGAGTCGCTCCTACAAAACCGTGTTACTGGTTCTATTGAGGATTTGGAACCCGGTAACTGCCTCCAGTTTGGGGTTCCTTACGTGGTTCAATTTTTGTGGGATCAATTGGGCTTGACTGGGGCTATCTCTAACGCCCTTAAGGATCGCGGCGTTACATTCGACGTAGCCGGTTACGTGCAGGCGATGGTGATTAATCGCCTGGTCGATCCCTCCAGCAAGTTTCAATTGTTCAAAACTATCGAGGACATGTATTTGCCGGACGCACCCCACGAGTGGCAGCTACAACATTTCTACCGCGCTCTGGATTATCTCATGGACATTAAACCGGAACTGGAGCGTCATTTATACAGCCAGCTTACACATTTGCTTAATTTCCGTTTATCTTTAGTGCTTTATGATATGACCAGCACACATTTGACAGGGCATCACTGCCCAATCGCGGAGTACGGATACTCCCGCACGCATCGCCCGGATTTAAAGCAGGTTGAACTAGGCTTGCTGGTAACTCCTGACGGTATTCCGATTACCCACGAAGTATTTCCTGGCAAAACCCCGGATAAACAGACTGTCAAGGACATTCTAAAGCGGTTAAAACAAGAGTTTGCGGTTGAACAGTGCGTCTTTGTGGGCGACCGCGGGATGGTCACTGATGAGAATTTAGCACTGCTGGCAGAGGCCGGATACCCCTATATAGTTGGCTACCACAAACGTGGCCGGATAGTCAGCGACGCTTTGTTAGAAACATATGCAAACATTGATGGCTACGCCAAGATCAAGGACAATCTCTATTATCTGGAGGCGTCATCCGCCCAGGTTGAGGACGACGCAAGAGATACGGATTCACGCTATATTTTGTGTTACAATCCCGTAAAGGCTATTCAAGATGAAGCTTTCCGGGCTTCGGCCATCGAAGAAGCGGAACAGGCGCTGGCTTATATGCAAAAACGCTTAGCAACACCGCAACGTGGAAGAAAGCCAAACTCGAAGAATCTTATGGTTAAAGTCGGTGAAATTTTAACGAAAAAAGGTGTACAGGCATTCTTTGAAGTTGACTTCGACGGACAGAACCTGACTTTCAAGCATGATCAAGCCGCATTAGCAAAAGAGAAGTTACGCGACGGAAAATTTGTGATCAAAACCAATACGGCCTTGCCTGCACAGGATGTTGTACTTTCCTACAAAACTCTGATGAACGTGGAGAGGGCTTTTCGGGAGATCAAGAACTTTCTGGATGTTGGCCCTTTGTACCATTGGAATGAAAAACGAGTGCGCGGCCATATTTTTGTATGCGTATTGGCATACCTATTCGAACAGGAAATTCAGGTGTTGTACCGCCGGACACTGGAGCAGGAAGCGCAACGGATCTCGCGGATTACCGAAGAGAAAGAACGGATGACTATGCAAGCCGAATTGGATGACCGATGGTATACGGGCGAGCAAATTTTAAAGGACCTTGCGCGTTGGAACGTGCTGAAGGCGGAATTTCTGGGCAAGAAATTTCTCAGCGTACCCCGGCCAAAACCGATTGCGCAGCAGGCGCTTGCGGCCATCGGGATTCCACTACCCTCAAAAGCCATGTATATTGACTAGTTACCACGACGACAGTTTAATAGATTCCTTCCAAGCCCCGCTAATTTGGCGGGGCTAAAACACGTGTAGTGCAAACTTGTGCCCACAAACCCTTGATATTACTGGGGCACTGTCAAAGATGAGATAGAATCAAAAGCGATGGTGCCCATAATTTTGATATTGGCTCCGATGGCGCTCAATGCAATAAACAATGCCGACAGTACAACGTTTTTTGTTTTCACGTTTACTCCCTCCGTTCTCCTTAACAATAAATACCTAGCCCAAAGAGGCTAGGTATTTATGTATTATAAAATCCCTATCCTACCGGCATTACCCCTTGCGCGGGGGTGTTATGTCAGCCCAAATAGGCAGGTCTCCTGGCTACGGATCATTATAGTTCTCAGGCCTTCCCGGTATTCCGGCGGCATTAATAGAGACTACTCCCCGCTTACAGTGGCGCGACCGCGTCGTTTAAGAATCTATAGAAATCCTTTCGATCTTCCCTATTCTCCTCCTGTGTAACAAGAGGCACCTATTTGTTGGCATACTATTCAGTTAAGATGTTGATTCGTTATTGATGTCTCGATTCCTGCTATATGAAATCCAATAAAGATTTTTTTCTAGGCGTGTTGTTAGTAACGCTCCACCGCTGGCGCTTGACTTACGCTTATACTAACAACACGCCTGTACATCTTTATTGGATACTATATAGATGATTACTCTTGGCGGTGTCCTTGTTGATTTTTACATCTATATAATTCTGAATCTGCCTGCCTGATTAATGATGATTAATTTTACATAACCAAGAGAAAGGTTTATAATAATATTTGCATAAATCTACCAATAAATTAGTATTTTTTGGGGAGGATAAAAAGATGTGCGGGATGAATTGGTACCGGGAACAATTGGCGAAAGCGGATGACGATGAAGAGCGGTTGTCTGAATTAATGAAGATGATGGAGGAACGGTATAAAATATCGCTTAACCACCCGGAAGAGTGGGGAAAAGTAAATTCTGATGTAATCTATGTGTACAAAGAAATTGCATCGCGAATTGGTCTTATTTAGCTACCTAAGTCCCTCAGATTTAATAATCTGTGGGGATTTGTTTATTATTGGCATATCCGGACAAGCTAGCGCATAAAATGGTACTAAAACTACCGGGAGGTTGTTTTATGAGAATAGCTGGTATTGTTCTAATTATTATATTTTATATGGTGTCTGTCTGCGGGGCTGCGGCCAATGAATCCGAAGGATTTGGCGGTATGGTGTGGGGCGATAGTCCTGTTGGTAAAAAAAATCTTAGATTGCTGGGATATGATATGGAGGCTGCGTTTTATGAACCTATTGACAAGCCAAAAACAGTAAAGATAGGTTCCAATAGCTTCCGCCTAAAAGATATACAGTATACTTTTTTTGATCAGGAGTTTGCCAGAGTATTGCTGATTGTTGACGGCACCAGTCACAATGCTGTTGTTGATGAGTTAAGGAAGGTATATGGTCCTCCGGCAGTCAGAAAGCTTTTGGTAGTTACAAACTATTATTGGAAAGGGGATAAAACGCTAATTGAACTTTCGGTGACACCAAAAGTCTGTACATTGCAGTATACATCTAAAGAATTGCTTAGCCGCCAATTGCAGAAAGAAGGCAGTACTATTGACAGTTATTAGGTGGTCCAAAATATCCTGTAGATAATAAAAACGGCCGGCGGTAAATTACACCGCCCGGCCGTTTGGGGGCTATTCTAGGCTATTATCAATTTCTTTGTTTATGCTGTCCGGGGAGGATGTCTCGTTAGTAGTTGTGGAGGCCATTGGGGAGTTGGCTTCGCCGCGGGCCAGACTGTCGTTACTAAACGTATCTGTTACGTTTTCAGGTACTGGGTCAAATTGGCCGCCCAAAGCGGTGAACAGTTCGGCATCAGGTACACTTGAAAACATTCCGGCAATAAGTTTTTTCATCCAATCCCTCCTCATTAAAAGTTATATATAGTTTCTCCAGATATTTTTGTTTCAATAAAAAAACCTTGCGGCGCTTTCGCTGCAATGAAAAAATAACAGAGCGACTTGAGCCGCTCTGTTATTTTTAAGGGTCTATTAAGAAGATTTGGTATTGGTAAGAGTTTTTTGTTTAGACAGGGAATCATTAACATCGGAGCTTGCTTTCGTAGTTGTGGTTTTGTCAGCGGCGGACTGGCCTTGTTTGGCGTTTGAGCCGCCGGGTAGATCTTTAAATCCCATTCCACTCACCTCCGGTTTTAGTATTCCCCGTTTTGGATAAATATACCATGAATATATAGTTTTTTATTTTGCACAAAATTTAAAAGGGTGGTTTTACCCACCCTAAGCATTATTTGCAGCCTTTATCTTCTTTTCTTTCTTCCTTAGATTGCGGGCAAATTTCCTTACCGAACTCTAAAGAGCTTTTGCCACTATCCTTGCAACCGCCTTGTTTGCAGCGCTCTTGTTTTTTAGCCATAATTGTCACCTCCTTTACTTCAAAGTCCGGGAGGCGATAGCTAGTCGTCAGTCATTTCATGAATCATGAACTTGGCGGCTTGGTAAATAACTGCGCCGACAGCCACAGCTTTGAGCATCGAAGCTATGTCCAAATTCATGTCCATATCCATCAGCGACTTGCGTTTTTTTCTAGTAAACACATTTACCACCTCCTCATTCAATAGTTTAACCAAGGTGTAAAATTGTAACTCGAAGTAAGAAATGGATTGAAACCCAAAAAAATAGTAGCTTGCTTAATCAACAGGCGATCATAGTAATAAGGAATATTCGCCAAGGAGGGCGGTTAAGATGGTGACAAGAAAAAATGAAAGCATCAGGTGCTCAATTTTTTGCGATTTTATAGTTTAGTATCTGGGCATAATGTATCTATATGAAATCCAATAAAGATTTTTTTCTAGGCGTGTTGTTAGTAACGCTCCACCGCTGGCGCTTGACTTACGCTTATACTAACCGCCTGTAAATCTTTATTGGATACTATATAGAGAATTTTTAATGACGGTGATAACATGAAGAATGTCAAAACAGGCTTGGAAATTGTCCGGCTGCATAAAGAGTATCAGGACAAAATCGATGAGCTAGAGGCTGCCGTGAATAGACTTGAAGAATTCGGTTATACCAAAACCGTTCTTAAAGAAGAGCTTACCAAACTGACTGCCGATTTGCAGACACTGGAAAACACCCGCTTTCAGCCGCTTGACCCAGTAATTATTACCACCTCGCTACTTGGCGGCAGACCATAGTAAAAATCCGCGCAATTCATTGCGCGGATTTTTACTATAGTTCATCAGCACAGACCGTTTCAGTGCCTTCGACACACTTAAACTCGCATTGACTGCAGCCTTCACCGCTACCGCGGTAGTCAAAGTACTCGTTGCTGCCCCTCAAATTTTTGCCGTTCCAAAAGCTGTAGACTGGGCACTTTTCTTTGCCGGACAAGTGATCACCTCCTGCTCCATGGTGGTGTTAGTTTACCCCAATGCGAGGGGCAAAATGCTTAAAGCAAAAGTCCTGCCGTTCAGTAAAAACTTATTGCCAATTCCAAATATTTCTGATACCATAGAATTTGGAAACTATGAAAACTATTATAGTTTCTTCAGGGTTGGCATAACACGAAGGTGAGTTGACATAATTGAAAGAGCGAATTTTATTTGCAGCAGCACAAGAAATGAACGAACGGGGGATAAAATTCACTATCGACAGTGTGGCCGCTCGTCTGGGAATCAGTAAAAAAACAATCTACCAGTATTATCCGTCCAAGGACGAGCTTATCACCAGTATTATTGACGCAGCGCTTGCTGATGTTGAAACTCAGCGAAACAGAATATTGACCGGCGAAGGGGATTTTGTCAGCAAACTGACGGCAATTGTAACCTTAGAGCCCAGGCTGTTTGGCAAAATCAACTATTGGATTATGGATGATATCAAACGCTGGCGGCTGAGCGAGTGGGAACGCATTATGAGCTTCCGCCGGGAGCGTACGCACTACATTGCCCAGATATTAGAAGAAGGCATAGCCAGCGGGCATGTCCGTCCTATTAATACCCGTGTGGCGGCACGGATGTTATTGAGTACTGTGGGTGATTTTTTGGAATATAACTTTTTAGCTGAGAACAATTTGACATTTACCGATGCGCTCAAGGAGCTGAATGATATTTTTCAATACGGGGTATTAGCCGGATACGCGGCGGTTGAGCCGCCTTCAGGAGGGAGAGAGTCATGAAAGGTTTTAAACCCAAATACTGGATTATGCCGGTTGCTTTGGCGGTTGCCGTCACTACCGCGGCTCAGATGGGAATACTGACGCCGGGTAAGGCACAAAAACAGGCTGTGAGTGCTAATATTACCAGTGTGACCGTTGAGAACGCCCAAATGGTAAACAAAGTTCCGAAACTTAGTTTAACCGGTTCGGTAGAAGGCGAAACATCGGCTATTATCAGCGCCAAAATTGCCGGCCGTATTGAGCAAATTTTGGTGGAAGACGGCCAACCGGTGTCAGCCGGGCAGCCGCTTGTCCGCCTGGAAAGTGTTGAACTTGCCAACGCTGTCCGCAGCAGTAGTGATGCCGTGCAAAGAGCTATGGCCAACTACGAGAATGTCGAAGCCGACTATAGGCGTTACCAAGCGCTGTACGCCCAAAATGCCATCTCCAAGCAAACGCTTGACGGCGCTGAGACTAAACTTAAAGTGGCGCAGGCCGATTTATCAACTGCTAAGGCCGCGCTAAGCACAGCCGAGCAGCAGTATGATTACTCGGTAGTTACTGCTCCGGTCAGCGGCGTGGTGGCCAACCGGGCGGCGGTAATCGGTCAGGTAGTAGCGGCAGGCGGGCCGCTGATGTCGGTTGAAAGTATCGGCGAGGTATACGCGGTCGTAAATATTGAGCAAAAAGACCTAGGGGTCGTTAAACCGGGTATGGCGGCTGAAATTACTGTTGACGCCTATCCGGACAAAGTCTTTGCCGGAACAATTGAAATCATGAATCCGGCGGCTGCCGTTGCCAACCGTATGTACAGAACCAAGATAAAAATCGATAACAGGGAAAATCTGTTGAAGCCCGGGATGTTTGTCAAGGTTAGTATCGTAACCGGCCAACCTGTTCCTGTTTTGGCTGTACCGCAGGCAGCCATCTTCCAAAAACAGGGCTTGTATTATGTCTATGTTCTGGAAAACGGCAAGGCTGCCCGCCGTCAGGTGGAAATAGGCAGTGTGCTTGGTGACTTCATTGAAATAAAGACCGGCTTAGCTGACCAGGCCCAGGTAATTACCAGCAATGTCAATAAACTCAAAGACGGCGATACCGTCCAGGTAGGCAAGCTATGATACTTACAAGCGTCAGTTTAAAGCGGCCGGTTTTTGCTACAGTTACTATTTTAGCCCTGATTACGCTGGGGCTGGTCAGCTATCTATCTTTGAACATTGATGAATGGCCGGACTTGGAATTTCCGTTTGTGACGGTAAAAGTAGTATACAAAGGGGCCAGCCCGGAACAAGTGGACAGTAAAATAACTCAGAAGGTGGAAGAAGCCGTAAGTTCGGTTTCAGGGGTTAAACATATCACGTCATCAGCGCGTGAGGGTGTGTCGATTACTACCGTGGAGTTTACTTTAGAAACTTCAGCCGCTACCGCCGCGCAGGACGTGCGGGACAAAATTGGCCGTATCAGGGGAGATTTACCGCAGGACGCGGAAGAACCGGTCATCATGCGCTATGATCCCACCGAGGCGCCTGTTGTATCAGTGGCGCTCACCGGCAATATGAGTATCCGGGAAATGACCAAATTGGTTGATGATGTTATCAAACGGCGTTTGGAAACCATCAGTGGTGTAGGTTCGATTGAGGTTCTCGGCAGCCTTGAGCGTGAGATACATATTGATCTGGATAAAGATAAATTGGCGGCTTATGGCCTGACGGTTTCTGAAATTGCCGGCAGCCTGGAGGCCGAGAATCTTGAAGTGCCAGGCGGTAAACTTACCAAGGGTGAGCGGGAAATAACCATGCGTACTGTGGGCAACATCCCGGCCGCCCAGGAATTTTTAAATACGCCGCTGGCCCGGCGCGAAGGGGTGCAGCTTTATGTAAGGAATGTCGCCACCGTAAGCGACGTTACCGAAGAACCGACTACAATCACCAAGTTAAATGGGAAACCGGCTATCGGACTGGATGTTATGAAACAGTCGGGCACGAACACGGTACAAGTAGCCAGTGAGGTAAAAAAGGCTATTGATGATTTGCGGAAAGAACTGCCGCCCGGCGTCGAACTTTCTTTAGTGAGAGATACCTCGGTGTATATTAAAGAATCGGTTGGCGATGTGCTGTTTAATCTGGTGATCGGCGGCATATTGGCCGTAGTTATTGTATTTGTATTTCTTGGCAATTGGCGTAGTACGGTAATCTCGGCTATCGCCATCCCGGCATCGATTATTTCGACCTTTTTTACCATGAAGCTGCTGGGGTTCAGTATCAATACCATGTCGCTGTTAGCGTTGTCGTTGGCAGTAGGTCTGCTTATTGACGATGCCATTGTTGTTATTGAAAACATTGTACGTCACATGGAAATGGGCAAAAGCAAATTCCAGGCGGCGCTTGACGGCACGTCGGAAATTGGGCTGGCAGTAACCGCCACTACCCTTACCCTTGTTGCCGTATTTGTGCCGGTTGGCATGATGACAGGCATTGTCGGCCAATTTTTTAAACAGTTCGGTATCACCGTGGCCTTTGCTGTACTGGTGTCGCTGTTCATTGCCTTTACGCTGACCCCCATGCTGGCTGCCAATTACCTTGAAGTAGCTCATGGGCAAAAGCAAAATATGCTGGGACGGGCGCTCACCTGGTGGAATACCCGCTTTGACCGTATTACCGGGTCTTACGGCGGCTTTCTTAAATTAGCGCTAAGCCATCGTTGGAAGGTGATGGCTGTTGCCCTAATGTTATTTGCCGGCAGTTTGGCTGTTACCCCTTTACTGGGATCAAGCTTTGTCGGCCGTACTGATAACGGTGAGTTCAGGATCAATGCCGATGTTGAGCCAGGCACCAGCGTAGCCGGCAGCGGTGCATTGGCTGACCGTATGTCCGAGGAGTTAAAAACCATTCCGGAAGTAGTGCTGGTATATAGTTCGGCTGATGTTGACACCGTCAGTATGTTCGTCAAACTGACCGATAAGCAGGACCGGCAGCGCGGTATGAGTGAAATCTTGACAGATGTCCGGGCAAAACTCAATGCTATTCCGGGGGTAAAGATAAGTATTTTACAGAAAGCCGGTGTTAAAGAAGAAAAGCCGGTAGCGGTCACAATACGCGGCGAGTCGCTTGACGTTCTTGACGGCCTTGCCGAACAGGCCCAGCGCATCATGGAAAATACCAAAGGCGCCGTTGATGTTATTTCGACCTACAAGCCGGGCAAGCCTGACCTGCAGCTTGAGGTAAAACGCGACCGGGCGGCAGACCTTGGAGTTTCAACAGGCAACATTTCTGATACTGTGCGCACCCTGTTTAACGGCCTGACGGTCAGCCAGTTCAAAGACGGTGATGACCGCTATGATGTTATTATTAGACTGAAAGAAGACAACCGAAGCACCGTTGACGATCTTTCCGGCATTTTTTTGGCCAGCAAATATAAAGACAAGAATGATAAGACCGTGATGGTACCGCTGTCTCAGGTAACCGAAGCCGTGTATGCCACGACTCCCAGCCAGATAAGCCGCTACGACCGCCAGCGGGAAATTCGCTTAACAGCCAACTTGGAAGGTACTTCGCTGGGCGAGTTCAACAAAGCGTTTTTTGCTGAACTTAATAAGCTGGATTTGCCGTCCGGCTATAGTGCCGGTGCAATCGGCGAATCGGAGCGTATGGGTGAAACGTTCACCAGTATGGTTATGGCTTTGTTTTTGGCGGTCACCTTCATTTTCTTTGTATTGGCTGCCCAGTTTGAAAGCTACATGGACCCGTTTGCCATCATGCTGTCGCTGCCGTTGGCCATTATCGGCGCTATCGCAGGCTTACTCATCATGAGAAGCGACTTAAGCATCATATCCATGATCGGTATTGTAATGCTTATGGGCCTTGTCACCAAGAACGCCATACTGTTGATTGATTTTGCCAAGCAGCGGCGGGCTGACGGTGTCGAACGGGATGCCGCCTTGGTTGAAGCCGCCATAATCAGAATGAGGCCGATTATGATGACAACTGCCGCCATGATTTTCGGTATGTTGCCGCTCGCCGTCGGAATCGGCCCGGGCGCTGAGATCCGTGCGCCTATGGCTCATGCCATTATTGGCGGTCTGGTAACGTCTACCATCCTGACGCTTGTTGTGGTGCCTGTTGTATATTCGCTGATCGACGATTTTAAACAGCGGCCGTTTGGGTTCAAATATCAGGGAAAAAAGAGCCAAACTTTATAGGATAATAGAGGAAATTTGACATGGAGCGAGAATACAGAATATTAACGGAGAAGTAATTTAAAATGCGGAGTGGATTGGTGTGAAAGGAACTGTTGTTGGAACATGGATCAACACGGCCCGTAAAATCTGGGGTGAGCCGTTGACGGCTGAGGCTATGGAGCATGTTGGCTGGCAAGCCGACAAAATGTTCTTGCCAACTGAAGAAATTGAAGATGCCAAGCCTAAGGCATTTGCGGCGTATTTGGCGGAAAAGACCGGCAAAAGCCAGGATGAAATATGGCTTGCCATCGGTAAAGATAATATTCAGACGTTTTCCCAGGCTTATCCCGCTTTTTTCCGCCAAGAAAGCCTCTATTCTTTTCTGCGGTCAATGTATGATGTTCATGTTGTCATGGTAAAAAGAATCCCGGGCGCCAAGCCGCCGGAACTGTTGATTGAACCTGTGTCCCAATATGGCGCTATTTTAAGCTATCGTTCCCAGCGGGGCATGTTTGGCTATATGAAAGGCCTCTTGGCCGGGGCTGCCGATTACTTCAAAGAAAACATCCAAACCGAGGTTATTGAATCTTCGTCAGAACATATCAAGCTGGCCATTACCTTCCCCAACCCGATAACCCGTACTACTGTTTACCGGCTTAACAAACTGCTGGCGTTTGGTGTGATAAGGAGCATTCCGGTTAAAATGGGGATTCTTATTGCCGCAGCTTCGTTAGTGGTCAATGGACTGTTAACGGCAGTGGGGGTTAATGTTCCGCTGTGGACGGCGCTGGTAAGCGGCGTTATGGCGGCCGGCGGCGCCGGACTGATGCTCCGGCCGTTTGCCAGCATCCGCGAAGAAATAAGCGGCATACAGCAGCATAAATACTTTACTGAGACCAAACTGGAGTCGAGCGACGAATTCGAAGACATCATGGACATGCTGGCTCGGTATAAACTCCGGGTTAAAAGCGAATTTACCGGCTTTAAGGGAATCACAGATGAAATGAATAAATACAGTGACGACTTTAATACGCTGGCAGAACGCATGAAAGATACGTCAAATGAAATATCGGGTGTAGTGCATGACGTAGCCAGCGCCGCCACCAACCAGGCGATGGAGACTGAAAGTGCTGTCGGTATCTTAAACGGTAATCTCGAAACACTGCAAACAGTAGTGACCGAACAGAGCCGCAACAAGCAGCAGCTTGAAGCCGCTGTGGCGGAAATCAATAAAGGGTTTGCCGAGGTACAGGCTTCAAGCGCTAAGCTTGAGCAGAGCCTTGATAAGTTTTCCGATGTTAAACGCTCGGCTGAACATCTGCAAAAGCAGGCCAGCAAAATTAATGAGATTACCGGTATGGTGGCCGCCATTGCCGGTCAGACCAATCTCCTTGCGCTCAATGCCGCCATTGAGGCGGCCCGGGCGGGCGAGCAGGGCCGTGGCTTTGCCGTAGTGGCGGAAGAAGTCCGCAAGCTGGCAGAGCAGTCACAACATCATTCGGAAAGCATTTCCAGCGATCTTAAGGTGTTGATGGACATTATTAGTAATGTTGTTAGCCTGATTGAAGCTGAGTTTGACATTTTGGCCGCTGAGAGCCGTCAGATGAACGATGTGGTTACCGGCAACTCTACTCATGTTGAAAACATTCACAGAGTCGCCGATAATATTGTTGATATGATTGACAAGTTGGAGCATGAGATGACAGGGCTTAACCAAGTTTACGGCAAGATTGAGTCGTTGGCTGCCATTTCCGAAGAGAACTCGGCGGCAAGTGAAGAAGTTAGCGCTTCAGTGCATGTCTATAATGAGAAGCTGCAAGATATGATGGGAAAAATTACCGAGTTTAAGACTGTCATCCAGGGCTTCAGTGAGGATATCAACACGTACCGGACCTAGGTGGCCCAGTTGCATCAGGCGGGGGATACATACCCCGCCTTTCCTTTGTATTATCAGAAAGTATAACCACTTTCTTATAATAAGTAAGAACGACTAGGGCTTCTGCCGGCGTCCTGAGGGACTTGGCACAAGCCAAGTCTTTTATTTTGGTGGTGGGCGGAGGAACAGAATTAAATTCCCGGTTTTTTCCGATATTATTCTTAAGAGAAACTGTTGTGGAGGTATAAAATGATTCGCGAACGCCGCAATAAAGCAAAATTGGAGCAGTATTACAATAAATTTATTGACGAGGGAGTTATTGATCCTAATGTTCATCCCTGGATCGCTGAGTCCTGGCAGCGTAGCCGGGAGTTAGGGGTGGGGCGGGATGTCTTTAACCTTAATGTTAAGCTTTCCCGCGAAGAACTTGACAAACGCCGGAAACGCTATAGCACGGCAATTAGTTTTCTCGACGGACTCTATGACCAAATCAAAGAACACTTTACCACCTATAATTTGAGTATGCTGCTGCTTGACCAGGATTTGTATGTGCTGAAAAATTACGCCATGCCGTTTTATCAAAAGACAGCCGGGGAGCTTGAAGGAGCCCGGATATTGGAAGAAGATATCGGCACTTCAAGTATTGGCATTGCTTATCGGCATAAAGCCCCCTTCCTCATGTTTGGCCCGGAAATGTGGATAAAAGACTGCCAGAATGGTGACGCTTGCTCAGCGCCGATTATTATTGATAATCAGGTAAAGTTTATCGTAACAGTGGTGTCTGTCCAGCAGGAAGAGCTGCCATACAGCGCAATGGTAGCCATGGTACTGAGTATTAAATATGCCATGGAGCAGCACTTGGCGCTAGTATCCAGCCTGAATGCGAAACATACAATACTTGACGCTGTGCCGCTGGCTGTGTATCATATATTGCCAGGAGGCGAGGTGGCTTACACCAACAAGCTGGGCCATAGCCGTTTAGCAGGAATTATTCCGCCCGGCAGTGACGATAAAGGGGAGGGGCCTAATCTCAACGATGTGTTGCTAAATTACCGGCATACCCCCATTTATAAGGGGTTTCTGGGAGTTCCGTCATATAACAGGGAAGCAACTTGGATAACACCCCGTAAAACATATGAAGATATTACTACTGTTGTACCGCTATATGGCGATGACGGTGAAGTGGACAGCATTGTTGCCGTGTCGCTGCCCATTGAAGATTTGCGTACACTGGTAGCCCACACAGCAGGGTACACCGCTCGCTATAGTCTGTCCAGCATGGTGGGGAGTAGTCACGTCTTTACTACAATGCAAGATAAAGCCGGCCGCACTGCCCGGCATGATTATCACCTGCTTTTGCAGGGAGAACCGGGTACCGGCAAACAACGTCTGGCGCACGGTATCCATCAGGCCAGCTCACGGGCAGCCGGTCCGCTGATCGCCGTCAAATGCGGCGATATGCCGCAAGATATTCTGGAGGCCGAGTTATTTGGCCGCGGCGGCAGCGAGGCTGAAGGCCGGCCGGGCAAGCTGGAGCTTGCCAGCGGCGGGACACTGTTTCTTGATGAAATTGAAAAACTTCCCGCCGGGCTGCAAGAAAAGCTGGCTGAAGCTCTTGGCGCCAACGAACTTTCCCGCTCAGGCGAAAGTGTAACCCGTCCCATTGATGTCCGCGTAATTGCCGCTTGTGATACTGACCTTAAGCGGCTGGTGGAACGGAATGTATTTTCGGCTAAATTATATGAGATTATTACCCGATCGGTTATCCGTGTTCCGTCGCTCAGATCACGGCGGGAGGATGTGCCTGATTTAGCCATTCATATTATCGAAGAATTGGCGGCGTTGCACGGCCTGCCGCCTAAACAACTGTCACCTGAGGCGGCTAATATAATCATGAGCTATGACTGGCCAGGCAATATCAAACAGCTTCAGGGGGTTGTTGAACAGGCCTTTTTCCGCACTGCAGGCGACACTATTACTCCGGCCGATATTATCATGCCGGGTGAGCAAGGGCTGAGCAAAGCCTGGAAGGAAGACAAAGATGCTTTTGTCGAGGCCTGGAAAGCAGCCGGCGGCAATATCAGCCGGTTGGCTAACATTCTTGATGTCAGCCGCGTGACGTTGTACCGCTACTTAAAAAAATACGGCTTGGATAAGGATTAAGGAGGAGAACTGTTGCGACTGAGAAAGAAGCCTTGGATAGCTGAAGCGCTGACCGGTTTTAGTGATATAGTGCTTACTACTCCCGGTGAGGAGCTTAAAGGGCGTTGGCACGAGTTATTTGGGAATAAGCTGCCGCTCCACGTTGAACTAGGCACAGGCAAAGGTCAGTTTATTGCCGGGATGGGTGAACACTATCAGGGTAAATTTAATTTTGTTGGTATTGAGGCTCAGCAAGACGTCTTATATTACGCCGCTAAAAAAGTCAAGGAAAAAGAACTAATGAATGTCCGGCTGCTGGTGTTTAATGTTAATGATATCCTAAACATTTTTGCACCAGGTGAAATTGACCGGTTGTACATCAATTTTTGCGACCCTTGGCCCAAGAACCGCCATGCCAAGCGGCGGCTCACCCATGCCGGTTTTCTGGAAAAATACCGTATTGTTTTGAAGCCTGGCAGTCAGTTGTGGTTTAAAACCGATAATAGACCGCTTTTTGAGTTTTCGCTGGAACAGTTTAATGAATTTGGCCTAAAATTGGACAATATATCCTATGACCTTGAGAACAGCGATTTTGCCGGCAACATTATGACCGAGTATGAAACCAAATTCAGCAGGCTGGGGCAGCCGATATACCGTTGTGAAGCCACTTTTTAGAGAAATGGAACATTTCCAGACAGTTTTAGTTTCTTGATGTCACTAACTTAGCACCATCGCATACAATAAACTAAAATCCTTATGTATGGGAGTGTGTGCTATGCCGCGTCGTCCGTTTGGTACAGGCAATGTGCCGGCAGTGCCGCCGCTTGACTCGGAAGAAGTCAAGTTTTGGTTGCACATTATGGAGGAACATGCCCTTTTTATTAAAACCGGTTTACCTGCCGACAAGAAAGATTTGATAGAAGAAGCTACATCTTTTGAGCGTGAGTTCAAAGCTTTGCGGGTAAGGGCTGAAAAAAACCTAAGCGAGAAGAAATTTGTTGAATTGGTAACTGACACGATGGGTTCGCTCAAAGAGTTTATACGGTACAAGCGTTTGCTGTTAGAACTGTCCTTTACTAACAAATTGGGTAGTGCATTGCCCCCGCTATTTTTTGACCATTTAATCCGCGAGGCTGAGTATTTTATGGCTATTCTGACCAAACTTCGGGCCGGTAAGAAGCTGGCAGTTGTCAAAGCTCTGGAAGCTGATTTTTGGCTAAGAATTATGGCCGAACATACCAAATTTATCGGCAGCAGGATTGACCCGTCAGAGCGCAGTTTGATTGATGTTGACCGGGGCTACGAAGTAGAGTTCGACAATTTGTATATGCAGGGGCGGGACTATGTGAGCTTTTTTGAACACCAGCCTATGGAACTGCCTGCCTTTGGGCGCTTCTTGCAAGACAGCCGGGCGGCTACTGTCCGTCTCCGGGACTTTAAACAAGCCGTTTATGACATGATTATCAAAAACAGAATGTTAAGCACAGTACCTGCGGTGATGGCCGACCATGTGCGGCGGGAAGCCGACCATTTTCTGCTTGTTTTGGCCATGATGGAAAAGGGTATAATCAAGGTTGAGAAAGACTGTGTGGATAGCATCAAAAAGCATCATACCAAGTACGATATGATCATGGATGATGAATTTGTCGAACCTATTGAAGAAATTGAGGGCATTGAGGATATTGAAATCCATGAACACGGGCATTTGTTTGAGGAAGAAGCAATTGACGATATGGAGCTTGATTTTACCCCCGGGCTTATCGGGCGCGAAAAAGAACCGCCCAGCCAGGCCGTTGCTGACCAGCCTGGTGTTCTGACCGACGATAGGGAGGAACCTGAAGAAGAAAATACGCCCAAAGTCCAAGGGGAGGTTAAGGAAGTTGTAACTGAAGAGGTTGTGACACCGCCGCCAAAACCCGCCTACAAATATAAGGCACAAGCACCGCCGGCTCCGCCTAAAAACGATAAACAGCCCAAATATAAATGGGGTGGTAGCTTGCCGCGCCAACTGGGTAAAATAACAGAATAACATGTGGTTGAAAAATGACCCCTCCCGGATAACCGGGAGGGGTTTAGCGTGGTTATAGCGAATAAAATAGGTATTTCTAAAAAGGTTGTGAATTGTTAATGTTGCCAAGCTATACTTTCGCTATTTGTGCAATGGTTTTATGGGGGATAGCGCCGCTATTCGCTAAAGCCGGTTTAACTAAGCTTGAGCCGGTTGCTGCGCTAACTGTGAGAAGCACAGTGATTACGGTAGTTTTGCTCATGTTCATGCTGGTCAGCGGTAAATGGAATCAGATGACAGCTACGGCACCGCGTGATATTGCCTTTATTGCTCTTGAAGGCATTTGTGCCGCGCTTGTTGGTCAATTGGCCTACTATTATGCCATTAAATATGGTGAGGTTAGCCAGGTGGCGCCGGTAGTGGCGGCATTTCCCCTGGTAGCGCTTGTAGGCGGTATTTTAGTTTTAGGTGAGAATATTACACTATTGAAGGCAGTCGGAGCCGTCATGGTGATAGCTGGTTTAGTTATTATGAAATTGTCAGGCTAAGGAAGAATGGCAATATTGGACAAAAGCTGCCGCTTGGTACTGGTGACAGCCAGCAGCGGTCCTTCGGCCAAATCAATTAGGCTTAAATCGGCAAACAGGTTGCTGGTGCCGATGGCTAACTGGCTGCCGGGTATTAAGTACAGACGTGACAGCGACCGCCCAATTATCAGCCGGTCTACGATTTGGGCGGTATCAAGGTCAATGACAAAAATTGCAGCGCCATCTTCATTAATAATATATGCCGTGCGATTGTCGTCGGCAATGGCGGCGTAACAGGGATAAGCCGCCAGGCCGCTGGGGCAGCTGGGGCATTGGATGGTGACTACCGTCGGCGAAGAACTTTTTTTGCTTAAATTAAATAGCGCAACGCCTTCACCGGTAAATGCTGTGTTGGTAAACGGCACGATGAGCCGGTTGCCAGCTAAAATAATATTGGTGGGAATGCCGGCTATATCATACTGCCAGGAAATATTCCCTTTTACATCCAGTTCCATAACGGTGCCGCCGGCATAGTGTTCCCAAGCTGTATAGATTCTCTCGGCATCAGCTGCCAGTCCTACGCAACCGGCTTTGGTTGCCGGCGTTCCCAGCAGTTGGCTGGACATGGTGGTTAAATCCAGATGATGCAGGTTGCCGCAAGGTTCAGCCAGGTAGGCATCAGCAGCAGTGGTTTCAGCCAAAACGAACTGTGCAGGATAAGGAATGGATAGCGGCAGGCGATAGATGTCCAGGCTGGTTAAGTTAACCGCCAGGATGCTGTTTTTGCCGTTGATACCGGCACAGGGCAGGTAGGCTTTGGTATAATCGGGGGTCACAACAAGCTCGGTAGGGGTTAACTCAGGTGAATATGCGAGCTCGGTTAGGATTTCTCCACTAGGTCCATCCACAATAAGTACGGCATGGGTGGTTGCGTCTACAGCCAATATTTTATATGGTTTTACCCCATGCGATCACCTCTTTTTGCCGGTAGTTTGTTGTCCTTACTATAAGTCTTCCAATATATATAATATTGGCAGGACGGCTGTTTGGTTAAAGTCTTTTTGAAGGGAGCATTAGCGTGTGGATAATACAAAAATCAGGAAACTCCCCAAGTTATGGATTAGTCCGGCTGAAGCGGTATTTTATATCTGCGGGATTTTGTTCTTAATCGGTACTGTTAATGTGTTTAGCGCCAGCTTTGTACTTGGCGGCCAATTATTCCACGATAGCTACTTTTTTGTCATTCGTCATCTCATATCATTTGCTATCGGGTTTGTTGCCATGCTGATTGCTGCCAAAATAGATTACCGCAAAATCAACCGCGGCTGGTTACTTATAGCTATTTTTGCAGCTATTGGTCTCTTACTTGCTGTGCATTTCGGCGGGGTGGACGCCAATGGTGCCAGACGCTGGCTTAGGATAGGCAGCTTTAAATTTCAGCCGTCTGAGGTCGCCAAGCTTACGGCAATTATAATTACCGCAGCCTATCTGGGAGGGCGACTTGACCGGGGACAGCCGATATCACTAAAATCCTGGCCGCTGGCTATAACGCTGGTTATGGGCGTACTGGTACTCAAACAGCCTGATATGGGCACGGCAGTCGTAATCGTTGGTTTGAGTCTGGTACTGTATATTTTGGCTGGTATCTCTAAACAGGAGATCTATTATCTCGGGTTGGCGGCTCTGGGGATGACTGTGTATTTAATCTATGCAGCGGCGTACCGGGCTGAGCGCATTTGGGCATGGATTGATCCCTGGGCGTATCAGCAGACATCCGGTTACCAGATGGTGCAGTCCCTTTTGGCTATTGGTTCCGGCGGCATGTTTGGTTCAGGACTGGGGATGGGGGCCAGCAAGTTCCACTACCTGCCGGAAGCTCATACTGACTTTGCTTTTGCCGTACTGTGTCAGGAAATGGGCTTTGTTGGAGCGGCGCTGGTATTAGTGCTTTTGGGCGCCATGGCTTGGTACGGAGTTCAGATTGCCCGCCGCGCGCCGGACGGATATGGCTTTATGCTGGCAGTAGGGGTAATAACACTGGTAGTAGGACAAGCGGTCGGGAATATTGCTATGGTATCAGGCATTTTGCCGGTAACCGGTGTGCCGCTGCCCTTTATCAGCTTTGGCGGAACGTCGCTTATTGTTAATTGCGCGGCCATAGGTCTCCTGATTAGCGTGGGACGCCGGACAGGCAGCAAAGTATTTCAGCCGGGAGAAGCACGCCGGTCTTACGGAAGGTCGCGGCTAAAGCTGGTTAAAAAGAACGGTTATCCGTCCGGCGTATAAGGAAAATGTTTAAAGGCCCTCTTTTACGGTAATAATTACTAATGAACTTGTTAGTGTATAGAAACTGGAGTGAAATGCCTGGAAGCGCGTTTTAGTACAGTTTTGGTAAAAGGGGGCCTTCTCTATGATATGGTTAATCCGGGCAGGCGCATACCTTTTTAGCGGTTTAACCATTTGGCAGTTTATTCAGGGAGCAGGCGCGCCGGAGACGGTGGGTATTCATAAACATTTAGCGCTTGATCAGTCGCATGGGATGATACTGGGCGTGTGCGCCGGTTTTAGCTCATACACCGGCTTAGATGTAACTTTAATCCGTCTGGCGTGGGCGCTGTCGGTGCTCTACCGCGGGGCGGGAATTGCCCTATATATTTTAGCCTTCTTAATAATGCCTGTTTCATAAGTCAATCTTGTTTTAGAGGAAGTTTTAACGGCCTCTAAGGCCTTAATCGAATCATCCAGAGCTAACCGCCACTAATTCCGCCGTTTAAAGAAACGGGGGTGTTAGTGGCGGTTAGCTTTCGGATAAATCCGGTAGGCGTTCGCCTGCCATTTTTTTATGCCGGCGCAGTGACAATTGGAAGTCTATTCACATAAAATACATTAGGTTGATGAGAGGAGGATTATTTTGTGAAGAAAAAAGTCAGACATCAAATGTATAAACCGGGAAAATCCAAAGTTATGAAAATGAAACCCGATATGTGTGATATGGAAGAAATGGAAGACATGTGTGAAATGGAAGAAATGGAAGATATGTGCGACATGGATGAAGAAGAGATGATAGAAGAACAATGCGGCTGTAATAAATATGCAGATGGCATGAAACACATGGAAAAAAATATGTGTGACAAATTCCCTGAATGTATCGTGTTAGCCCATTCCTATGTTCCGTGGCAATACTACGAAAAAGCCTTTACCCCGCCGGAAGCACTCATGAGAGGTACATTGTTTCCGGAACTTTGGGGCGTTTACAAAATCCCTAAATAGGTTATTGTGGAGGTGTGCAATAAGTGAAACCGGAAAAGCAACTGATGCTACTAAGAAAAATTCAAGAGATGGAGTTTGTTGCTATTGAACTTAATCTCTATCTCGATACTCATCCCTGTGACGACGATGCACTCAACGATTTTAACTGCGCGGTAGAAATGTTGAAAAAGTATAAGGAAAAGTATGAATGCGAGTATGGGCCGCTCTTAAACTTTGGTTTCGGCGGCTTATCACGCCAGCCCTGGCAGTGGGCCCAAGGGCCTTGGCCATGGGAATTATAATTTTGTGATAGGGGAGCAATGCATATGTGGATATATGAAAAGAAACTTGAACATCCTGTGCGTGTAACTTGCCCGGACGTAAAGTTTGCTAAAATGGTAATTACACAGTATGGTGGCCCGGACGGCGAGCTGTCGGCTTCGCTCCGGTATCTTAACCAGCGCTACAGTATGCCGACAGATAAAGCAAAAGCTATACTCACAGATATTGGCACGGAAGAACTGGCTCATATGGAAATGATTGCCGCTTTGGTATATAAGCTTACCCAGGGGGCTACTTGTGAAGATTTCAAAGCAGCAGGCTGGGAAGGGCAGTACGTGCAACATGATTGTGCTTTATTCTGGGCTGACGCCAACGGCGTACCCTGGACGGCAAAATATATTGCCGCGCTGGGCGATCCTATCACCGACCTGACCGAAGATATGGCGGCAGAGCAAAAAGCCCGGGCAACTTATGAGCACTTGATTGCTTGTACTGACGATCCGTGTGTAAAAGATACCCTCCGCTTCCTGTGGGAACGGGAAGTTGTCCACTTCCAGCGGTTTGGCGAGACATTGAACGATGTGCAGGAATGGATGTGTAAAGCCAAGCATGTGTGGACCGGCCATAAATGCGGGTGTGATTAAGGGTTGCATTTTTGAGCAACAATAGTATAATAAAAGTAACGTATAGCATGTCGGAGTGCGCTACGTTACTGTAATAAGGGCTCCCGCCAAGGAGACCCGCAACAAAGGAAGCCTCTGGTCAGCAATGATCAGGGGCTTCCTTTTGTGATTATGCTAAACATTAATTTTTATAAGACATCAAAAGGACTGAAAGGGAGGCTTATTGGAAATATATCACATATAGAAGCCGGTGAATTATAAATGTTATGTAATATGAACTCGCTGATCAGAAAAAATTCACACTATTTGAGTTTGCGTCACACAAGCAAAGTTTTCTTATATGCAGGAATGCAAAGTTTTATATAGAAAAATTAGGAAACAAATGTAAACGGGAGGTAGCACATGAGATATACTCTTGGTATTGATATTGGTATTGCGTCAATTGGTTGGTGTATGTTAGATGAAGATAAGCGACGAATTGAAAATCTCGGAGTAAGAACATTTGTCGCCGCTGAGCAGCCTAAAACTGGAGCACCTCTTGCCGAGCCGCGCCGTTTGGCTCGTAGTATGCGACGGCGTATTCGACGTAAAGGTCATAGAATGGATAGGCTAAAATCGCTCTTAATACGTCAAGGCTTACTTTCTACTGATAAGTTATCCGGTTTATATAAGGAAGAGTTTCTGGAAGATCCTTATACTCTAAGATCACGAGGATTGGATGAAAAACTTGAAACTGCCCAATGGGCACGGGTATTGCTACATATAGCTAAACGGAGAGGATTTAAATCTAATCGAAAGAGTGAAGCCAAAGCTAAAGAATCCGGCCAAATGCTAAGCTGCATAAAAGAGAATTTGAGCATTATGGCGCAAAAGGGATATCGTACAGTAGGAGAAATGCTGTTAAAGGATGAAAAATTTGTAGTTCATAAACGAAATAAGGCGGGGGGTTATATCAATACTATCTCCAGAGACATGCTTGAAACTGAGCTGCATCTTTTGTTTGCGGCTCAGCGGATGTATGGAAATATCTACGCCAGCGAAGAATTTGAACAGGCATTCTGTCAAATCTTCTTATCACAGCGTCCTTTTGCTTCAAAAGAAGATATTGAGAAGATGGTAGGTAAATGTACCTTTGAACCGGATGAAATGCGGGCGCCTAAGCACTCTTATACAGCTGAAAGATTTGTGCTGTTTCAAAAACTAAATAATCTGAAGCTGCTATCGCCTGTCGGAAAAACCGGTCTTACACATGAGCAATGTCAACAAGTAGAATCGTTGTCCTATACGCTTAAAGAGGTCAAGTACGAGCAAATCCGAAAAGCTCTTGGTATTCCTGAAGATTGGCAATTTGCCGGATTGTCTTATTATCGCAAAGGCGTGGTAGTCAATCCTGAAAAGGCAGTGTTCATTTCTATGACCGGGTATCACACAATTAAAAAAACAATTATTGAGAAACTTGGTTCTCCCACATGGGAAGTACTTAAAGGAAACACTGAACTTCTGGATCAGATTGCGATTTCGCTGACGCTATATAAAACCGATGAAGATATTGTAGCATATCTAAGGGATCAAGGAATTGTAGCATATCTAAGGGATCAAGGAATTTGCGAGGGAATAGTTGAGGCTTTGTTGGAAGTTTCTTTTGATAAATTCCAACATTTGTCGCTTAAGGCAATGCGTAAAATCTTGCCTCTACTTGAAAGTGGATATACCTATGGAGATGCGTGCGAACAAGCGGGTTACTGCCATTGGAATCCTAATCGGAAAACTGAAAAATGTAAGTACTTACCTAAAATAACAAAAGAGGATATACGAAATCCCGTTGTACTGAGAGCTTTGTCCCAAGCTCGTCAAGTTATCAATGCGGTTATTCGTAAGTATGGTTCTCCTTACCGCATCCATATAGAAGTAGCGCGCGAAATTGCTAAACCCTATTCTGAGAGAAAAGATATAGCGCGGGAGCAAGAAAATTACCGTAATATGAAACAACAACTTAAGAACGAGTTTCAGGAACATTTTGGTTTTGAACCAAAGTCTCAGGACTTGGTAAAATATCGCCTGTACCGGGAGCAAGCTTGTCGCTGTCCATATACACAAGAGTATTTTGACCCACATAGGTTGTTGGAAGATGGCTATGCCGAAGTTGACCATATTATTCCATATAGCCGAAGTTTTGATGATAGCTTAGCCAATAAAGTACTTGTGAAAGCATCTGAAAATCGAAAAAAAGGAAATCAAACTCCGTATGAATATTTTGGGGCTGACGAAGATAGGTGGTATCGATTTGAGGAATGGGTGAGAGTCCACATTAAGAACAATTCTAAACGGAACCGCCTGTTGAGAAAGGATTATAGTGAAAAAGCCGAAAACGAAATGAAGAGCCGAAATCTAAATGATACGCGTTACATTAGCCGCTATCTTTCACAAATGCTTAAACAATATCTTATTTTTAATAATAATGAGGATAAAGAACCGGTGCTAATGATTAATGGACAGCTCACGGCATATTTACGGGCGCAATGGGGACTTATTAAAGTTCGGGAGAACGGCGATCTTCATCATGCTCTTGATGCCGCTGTAATCGCGGCATCATCACAGTCAATGGTTAGACGCATTTCTCAATACTCACAGGCTAAGGAATTGTATACATATGAGAAAACTGCCGGTAGGCAGGTATTTCCTCAGCCATGGACACACTTCCGAGAGGAAATCATATCCCGTCTTTCAGATGATCCGGCCGAGTTTTTATCTAATTTTGGAATTACAAGCTACACTCTTGATGAATTGGCAGCCTTAAAACCTGTCTTTGTATCAAGAATGCCTACTCGAAAAGAATCCGGACAAGCGCACAAAGAAACAATCTGTAGCAAAAAATATTTACGGGAACAGTATAAAGTTAAAAGGATCGCACTAACTGAACTAAAATGGAATAAAGCTAAAGATGATTTTGAGTCGGACATTCACGGAAAAGAACGTGATTGGCGTCTATATGAAGCACTTAAAGAACAAGTAAGGAAGTTTGGCGGTGATGTTAAGAAAGCCTTCTCGGAACCTTTTTATAAACCAGTAGTGAATAGTTCCCAAAAGCCTCGGTTGGTTCGAAGTGTAAAAATTAGAGAATCTGGAGATTCTGGGGTCGAGATAAATGGTGGGATTGCTGATAATGGAAATATGGTGAAGGTATTAGTATATTCAAAAAACAATAAATATTATCTGGTGCCTGTTTATGTTGCTGACTTGGTTAAGCCTAAGTCGTTTGTCAAAGCCATTGCCGTATTCAAACCGGAATCCGAATGGATAGTTATAGATGATTCTTTTAAATTTGAATTCGTTCTCTATCCCAATGATTTAGTGCGTATTAAAACTAAAAAAGAGGAAATACTAGGATATTATAAGAGTTGCAATCGGCGCAATGGTCAATTGACGATTGAAACACATGATCGTCACAAATTAACAGAAAACCAAAAGGATCCTGGTTGGTTAATCTCATTTGGTACGATAAAATCCTTCGAAAAGCTTCATGTAGATCCACTGGGGCAATATTATAAAGCTGTAGCAGAGAGGAAGTAATCAAGAATTTGGGCTGGCGTAGTCTGTTCATTTCGTCCCCGGCTCGGTTATCTGTGAAACTGTCACAATTGGTAATTAAGCAGGAGGCAGAGGTAACCATACCTTTAGAAGATATAGGAGCGGTGGTTATTGAAACTCAACAAGTGACGATATCAGCTGCCGCGCTTTCCGCTATCGCCGATGCGGACATTGCTACTTTTATTTGTGATCAAAAACATCTCCCTTGTAGTATAATACTCCCCTTCCAAAAGCATTCTCGGCAGTGGAAGATTATGAAAGCTCAGTTAGCAATGTCCAAACCTTTTGCCAAACAATGCTGGAAACGTATCGTGGAGCAAAAAATAACCAATCAGGCTTATTGCTTGGACTACCTGCAGCGGGAAGGTGGGGACTATTTGCGCACCATAGTTAAGGACGTAAAATCCGGTGATACGACAAACCGTGAGGCATATGCTGCCAGGGTTTATTTTCAATCGCTCTTAACAACATTTCGTCGAAAAGATGACAATGTTACTACTGCTGCTATGAATTATGGCTACGCTATTTTTAGGGGTATGATTGCGCGTATATTAGCTAGTTATGGCTTTATTCCCGCAATGGGAATACATCACAGAAACGAATTAAACAATTTTAATCTTGCAGATGACTTCATAGAAGTATCTCGTCCTTTAGTAGATTTATGGGTAGCTTCAAACGTTTCGCCCGAAGCTACGGAGTTGTCCAGAAATGATCGCATTTCTTTGCTGAGTTTGCTTAATCATGATATGTGTATAAATCAAAATCATCAAAGCGTCATTCGGTGTATGGAAGAGATGGTTGCCAGCTTTTCAACAGCTTGCCATCAAAATAATGTAAGCTGTTTAAAACTTCCCAGTCTACTCCCTTTAAGTATTCACAAATATGAGTAATAGTAACCAAAGGTATATGAGATTATTAGTTTTTTTTGACCTCCCCATGGTCACGCCTAAAGAGAAAAAGATATATCAACAATTTCGTAAATTTCTTCTTGGTGACGGATATGATATGGTACAGTTTTCCGTGTATTGCCGCATATGTAACGGTGAAGATGCGGTAGACAAGCACCTGCGACGGCTCAATGCAAATCTTCCGTCAAAAGGATCTGTCCGCTTTTTACAGATTACCGACCGGCAATATGCTAATATGAAGTTTCTGGTTGGAAAGCCCACCATAAAAGAAAAAGTGGTGAGTAACGATCAAATTACGCTTTTTTGACCTTTTTTATAAAAAAAGAAACCCCTTGGGCCTTTGTGCTGTAAGAGGTTTTAGACTTTCAAGCATAGCATATCGGAGTGCGCTAGGGAACTGTAACTCAGAATTAGTTGCTTCTAACAGGTTGGTTAGCATAGCATATCGGAGTGCGCTAGGGAACTGTAACGGTTTGTCAGTTATATCAACATAAAATAGTAGCATAGCATATCGGAGTGCGCTAGGGAACTGTAACTATCCTTGTATTACATGACCACATCTTAAAAGCATAGCATATCGGAGTGCGCTAGGGAACTGTAACGCTGTATTCCCTTGGCACAACATATCGAAAGCATAGCATATCGGAGTGCGCTAGGGAACTGTAACTATCCTTGTATTACATGACCACATCTTAAAAGCATAGCATATCGGAGTGCGCTAGGGAACTGTAACGCTGTATTCCCTTGGCACAACATATCGAAAGCATAGCATATCGGAGTGCGCTAGGGAACTGTAACATAGAATTGTAAAATTCCCGATGCCGTGGAAGCATAGCATATCGGAGTGCGCTAGGGAACTGTAACGTAATACATAGGTAATACTCATGCTGAACAAGCATAGCATATCGGAGTGCGCTAGGGAACTGTAACGACAATCTCCCAGACAACAGGATTGATGTTAGCATAGCATATCGGAGTGCGCTAGGGAACTGTAACCCAAGTTATAGTATTACTATAAAAGGTGTAAGCATAGCATATCGGAGTGCGCTAGGGAACTGTAACGATATAGATTTCATCGTCTTTAGTTATTCTAGCATAGCATATCGGAGTGCGCTAGGGAACTGTAACGCAACGCTAGTCAAGAGATTATTTCAGATGGCGATAGAGGGAATTAGTATATCCAAGATGGTCAAACGATTAAACGGAGAAGGAATTCCATCGCCAAAGGGCTCAGTTTGGCAACCAGCTACGATTTCTAGGATATTAAAGAATCCCTTATACTATGGAGAAGCAGTACATTTCCGTCAAATTCGCCAAAAGGAAAATGGCAAATATGTTACACGAATCCGGCCGGAAGAAGATTGGCTCGTAGTTCAGTGTCCGGCTATTATATCGAGGGAAGAATTTCAAGAGGCACAGATGAAGATTGCTCAAAACAAGCGTTTTTCGCCCCGCAATACCAAAGGCACGTACCTGTTACAAAACATTGTGAAATGTGGCATTTGCGGCAAACCTATGTATGTAACTTTTCATGGTACTTCCAAATACTACTATGTCTGCTCTAGTCAACGTCGAAGGGCTCAAACTGGAGAAGAAGCATGTAGCAACCGGGGAGTACAGGTAAGTGTGCTTGATGGAGAAGTTTGGAAACTACTAAAAGAGTTGGCATTAAAACCGGCCCGCATCAGGAAACTGCTAGCCGAAAAAAAATTACGCACTGGCTCAGCGGCAATCTTAACCAGACTTCAAAAACAGGAAGATGAACTAAATGAACGTAAAAAGAAGCTGGTGATGCAGTTTACGTTAGGACGGATTGATGATAAAGAGTTGGATGGGGCACTGCAACAAATACAAACGCTGCTCACCGAAATTAAACAGCAAATACAAGAACATGGGAATATAGCTAACATTCATTCCACTGAGGCTCGTGTTGCAAACTTTGTAGCCGCCATGCAGCAAGAACATAATCGTCGTGATGCTTGCATTCAGGCACTTTCAGCGGTTTATGTGTCAAGAACAGATCAAAATAGAGGACGGTACGCTAAGCCGGAGATTGATGTAACAATTGTGCCACGGTAGGGTAAAACGAACAAAGGTAAATTAAAATATAGAAGACGGTATTAGTTTATCTGACACATGGTATTTTTTTGGAATAAAGTTATGTTATTATAGTTGTAGTAAAGGTAAGCATGTGTGTTAAATGATGATTATTCTAAATGCTAACAGCTGGCGTTATCAAGAGAGGAGAAGTTATGAGCTTAGAGGGTCAATTAATAGATAAAAAGTCAATAAGAGCCGTTACTGGCAAGACTGCAGATTGGACCGAATTAGCCAAAGATTGTGTTGCTTTTGCTACTGCACAGGGCGGAAAACTTCTCATTGGCATCGAAGATAACGCTGATTTGCCGCCTGCTGACCAACGTGTTGATGTTGCGTTGCTGGATACGATACGCAAAAAGATATCCGAGCGCACAGTTAATGTTGCTATACTGCCAGCCATAGTTTCTGCAGACAACGGAGGACAGTATATTGAACTGGTTATTCAAAGATCACTGCCGGTGCCATCTACATCGGATGGCCGTTATTATATAAGAGTTGCTGATAGCAGCAAACCAGTTATCGGTGATGAAATACTGCGCCTTGCAAGTGAACGGTCTGCACTGCCATGGGAGACATTAACAACGCATCAAGTTCCACGGTCACGGATCGATAACACAAAAAAACAAAAATTTTGTACGGCGATTAGAGCATCTGACAGAGTAAAGCTGTCAGTTAAAGAAAAGACAGATGATGAGTTGCTAGAACACTACATGTTGGCTCGGGATCAGTACCTAACAAATCTAGGTATTCTTTGCCTCGGACGTCGCGAGGATAGGGCGCAGCTCGGTGTTGCGCCGGTTATTCAATACATTAAATACGACGAAACTGGTCAAAAAGTGAATAAGATAGCTTGGGACGACTTTAGCTTGAGCCCAATAGAAATGCTAGAGGCTGTATGGAATGAAGTGCCAGATTGGCGTGAGAGCTATGAGTATCCTGACGGACTATATAGGCAGAAAATCCCTCATTACGATGAGGTGGTTGTACGTGAGCTGTTGACTAACGCATTGGTACATAGGCCTTATACACAAAGAGGCGATATCTTCATAAAGCTCTATCCCGATAGACTGCAGATTGTAAACCCTGGGACACTACCGCTAGGAGTGACACCCCGCAACATTTTACATACGACTATACGCCGGAATGAACATTTGGCCAAAGTGTTTCACGATTTAAAACTCATGGAACGTGAAGGTAGCGGCTATGACATGGTCTATGAAGTACTGTTGGCGCAAGGCAAACAGTTGCCGGAAATTGCGGAAGGTCCTGATCACTTTGAAGTAACCATTCGCAAGCGTATATTTAATCCTCGGATCATTGATTTTATTGCCAAAGCGGATTCCATATACCAATTGAATCAACGGGAAAAAATTTGCCTGGGCCTGTTGGCTCAGAATGAAGCCATGTCAGCGTTCGAGTTGTGTAAGAGTTTAGAGTTACCCGACGCAACGTATCTTAAGCCTTGGTTAGATAAGCTAGTACAAACAGGTATTGTTCAAAGTAGTGGTCGTACCAAAGGTACAATGTATCATGTTTCTCCTGAATTAATTAAACGATTAGATTTTAAGGCTACAACGACTTTAAAGGATATTGAAGTTTATCGTTTGCAAGAGCTGGTGCTTAAGGACTTGAGTAAATATGGCAGGGCGAAAATTAGCGATATACACAATCGTATAGGTAAAGAAATCCCTCGTCGTCGTCTGCAAACCGCCTTGGCTAAATTAGTAGACGATGGGGTTATTGGCAAACAAGGCGGAAGAAAGGCTACAGCTTACGTTTGGCTGGGAAATTTATAAACGAAAAAACGCCGAAAAAAATCCTGAATGTTAATAAATAGTGTTAATAGAGTGCTTGAGTCCTTGTGTTATCTAGGTTTTTTATATACATCTTTGTTACGAAATAACTATAACATGTTTAAAAAATGCATAAAGGGTAATAGAACATACCGATGTATGTTTTAGTCCAAATACGTATTTGTTTTACTTCTTTCGGCACGGAAGAACTGGCTCATATGGAAATGATTGCCGCTTTGGTATATAAGCTTACCCAGGGGGCTACTTGTGAAGATTTCAAAGCAGCAGGCTGGGAAGGGCAGTACGTGCAACATGATTGTGCTTTATTCTGGGCTGACGCCAACGGCGTACCCTGGACGGCAAAATATATTGCCGCGCTGGGCGATCCTATCACCGACCTGACCGAAGATATGGCGGCAGAGCAAAAAGCCCGGGCAACTTATGAGCACTTGATTGCTTGTACTGACGATCCGTGTGTAAAAGATACCCTCCGCTTCCTGTGGGAACGGGAAGTTGTCCACTTCCAGCGGTTTGGCGAGACATTGAACGATGTGCAGGAATGGATGTGTAAAGCCAAGCATGTGTGGACCGGCCATAAATGCGGGTGTGATTAAGGAATTTAATTATTAATAGAGTTAAAAGTGCCTGTATTGACCCCTGGCGACAGTCAGGGGTCTTTCGATATCCTGTTCATTACTATTTACTTATTCAACTTAGCGCTTAATTATTCTTATGCTTGAATAATACCCTTGCAGCCGGTTAATCAAATTTTAAAAGAAGGGGTGGGTTCTTGACCGGTGATGCCCCTAAAGAATTTCATAGGACTTACTTCCTATAAATTTAGGACACTTGTCTTAAGGATATCTTTAAAAAATGTAGAAATGAGTTAAAAAAACAGATTTATAGGGGGACAGTGATGAATCCTGTTGTCGAACAAATTTATTCATTAAAAAATGAGATGATACATCTCGGATATGCAGAGGGAGAAGTAAACGCATTTATACATGATGTAATTGGAGATAAGACGATCGCCAGCCTAGACAGTCAAGAATGTGAGGAACTGTATGATTATTTGAGCAGTTATGTATCGTTTGCTAAAAAAAGTAAAAATTTAATACTTGGTAGTAGTAAATAAAATATACATGTAATGTAAAAAGCGTCTCATCAGGGGACGCTTTTTGTATTTACATTTTAGTTGCCAGCTTTTTTTACAGCTCAAGTAACAGGAACGGTGTTTAAGGAATATATTTACAATAAAGGGGGTGTGAGCATGATAAGTTCAAATGAATTACAAACTGTTCTTTGGGTTGCAGGCGGGCTGCTGGCGGCTAATCTTTTAGCCATGACATTATTTGTGCTGTTTGCTAAATTGCCGGAAAGCAAGTTGAAAGAGGCAATTCGAAGCATTATTTTTGAGCTTGATAAATTTGCTGACGAAATGGAAAACAGCCAAAAACGGGCCACAGCTATCCAAAAAATTAGCGATATTTTGGGTTGGCGAAAAATTCTGATTCCGTCAGCGCTCATTGGACTAATTGTTGATACCGAGGTTGCGGCAATCCGCAAAATGCAGCAGGCTACAGATGCGCCCGACTTACATCAAGATAAGGAGTAAGGCCAGCACACTGACAACCAATATTACAACACGGAGGCGATTCCAATTGAAACAAGTCATATTAGCGGATATAAAACAAATGGCTATTCAGGCTAAACCTGCTCTACTGCAGGCCGCTCAACGATATGGATGGCCGATTAAAGTTTATCTGCACTGGACGGCTGGCCATTATGACCAGTATTTTAGCGACTACCATTTTAATATTGGTAAAGATGGCTCAGTTTTTGTTAGTACGAATGATTTGAGCGAAAAAAAGAACCATACGTATTTTCGTAATAGCGGGGCTGTTGGCATCGCCGCGGCTTGTGCCTATAACGCCCATTCCTGTGGTGATTTGGGGCCAGAACCGCCAACAGACGTACAAATTGAAGCTATTGCTCAAATTATTGCAGTATTAAGCAAGGCCTTGAATATTCCGATTGATATTGAGCATTTTATGACGCACGCCGAAGCTGCCGATAATATGGACGGTTGTGATCCCGGATACGAGGAAAACGGATATCCGCAAGGCAAATACGGTCCGCAAAACAGTGTTGAGCGCTGGGATTTGTGGGTAGTCAAAGCTGGGGATAAGCCGGGGACCGGTGGTGATATTTTGCGGGGAAAAGGCATTTGGTATCAACAAAATGGTGTTGGTTGAGATTGTAAAGCGTACGTTGAAAGCGGGACAAAAAATAGCGCCGTCCTTATGGGCGGCGTTTTAAGCAAAGGGGCAAAAAACAACCCGCCATATGTTATGGCGGGTTGGAGCAGGTGAACATAGAGATAACTATGCTTCGG
Source organism: Sporomusaceae bacterium ACPt (assembly GCA_041428575.1). Lineage (GTDB taxonomy): Bacteria > Bacillota > Negativicutes > Sporomusales > Sporomusaceae > Sporomusa_D > Sporomusa_D carbonis. Next base: position 4,001,992 of record CP155570.1, on the reverse strand, counting down.
TATCGTCGGCTGTTCCAGAAGGACGCACATTAGTTCCTTGTTCCATTTCCCGGTCAATGTTTATCCGTGTGAGCAGATCAATTATCTGTTTGTTTTGCGTGATAATGATCTCCTGGTTTTTAATGATCTCTCCCAGCGGTGAAAGGCCAGCTTGAAATTTATCACCCAGATATTTTACAAGTTTATCGTAAGACGCCAAACCTAAAACCCCCTTTTAAATTCCTATTACATAATATTGCTATGGGGTGCGAAATGTGAGTGTTAACTTTAACGATAAATTGTATCAAGTGACATTCCGGAAAAATATTGCTTTTTTGTTTTTAAAAATATTACTGAAGTTGGTAATCTGTCATATTTTTGTCATAATTTATGGATAAAATTGTAGCAAAGGAGGTCGTTAAAAATATGAAAAAAACCGTGTTGCTAGTCCTTGTGTTATTTGTTTTGACTCTGTCTTCAACGGTGAGTGCCCGGGAGCGTCATCATGACTGGTCACAGTGGCAGTATCAGGATAGTAACTGGCATCAAGCTCATTTTATGTCAGAAAGGTCGCTGCCGTTTAAATGGCATGAGCATCCTGATCGATTCTTAGCGTATAAATACAAAATGGAGCGTATTCATGACCGTGAATTAAGTCAGAGATTTCCCGGATTACATGCCTATAAATGGCAGGATAAACAAGGCAAGGGCTTCTTTTATAACGGCCACCGCATAAAAGATGCCATATTGTTCTATAACGATTCAGATGAATTAGTAAGTGTGGGATTCATGCGCAACGGAACATTCGTTTTTATCCGTGATGATGACAGAAGCTATGAAAATCGGGATGCTTTCTTTATATCATGGTTAACAATGATGGCGCTTGCCCATTGAGATTGGTAAAACAATTTAGCCGTCCACCCTTGGGTGGGCGGCTGTTTGCTGCCATACCCGCCACCGCCGCAGTCTCAATGGCGGCGACTACAGCAACAGGAGCGGCAACGATACAGCCCACACCCATTGCAACCTTACCCGGTATGTTCCAAAATCTCCTAGCAATGCACCTCCACAAATTCAGTCGTTGTACCGGCCGGTGCTGTTATTATGGCATAAAGTGATTGATTTTAAGAGGGAAGAAGTATTACGGTTGCTGCGGGCAGCTTGACTGCCGGATAAATACAACTTACAATAATAGATAAGTTCTAACCGCAAAAGGTGAATGTGATAAAAACAAGGATGTATTTGCGAAAGTTAAATAGCGCCGAACAGCAGGAAGTGTCAGTGCAAAAAACTTGCCGTCAAACCGAAAGAATCAGTCAAACCCAGATAATGCAGGGTGAGTCCATCAATATTTTGGCACTGCGCCAACTTCAAACGGAATCGGAATTATCTGCTTGGAGAAAAGCTAAGTGAGGTGGAAATTATGAGCGATGAACGATTTGACCGACTCGAAAAGATGATAGAGCAAAACCAATATATGATGGAACAGCTCATTAAGATGGTTGGTAGCAATAATGCTGTCACTGAAGAACTAAGGCAGGATGTTTCTGTGCTAAAACAGGATGTTTCTGTGCTAAAACAGGATGTTTCTGTGCTAAAACAGGATGTTTCTGTGCTAAAACAGGATGTTTCTGTGCTAAAACAGGATGTTTCTGTGCTAAAACAGGATGTTTCTGTGTTAAAACAGGATGTTTCTGTGTTAAAACAGGATGTTTCAGTCTTGGATTCAAAACTTGACCGTTTGGCCTTGGAGACTCAAGAAGACGTCAAAGCCATGCTGCAACACATTGATAAAAAAACCGACCTTTTAGAAGATAAATTCGATGCTTTGAATGACCGTTTATTTAACCAAGAAACTCAACTTCAACGACTAAAAAAACAGGCCAAATAAATAGGATCGTGTGGCAATGGGAATTTATTCTTGCTATAAGATTCGAGCAAAATAAGCGAGATTTTTCCCGATGAGCAGTGAACTAGGCCATTGCTGCCATCATACAAGAGGATAAGCGAAACGGGAATTGAAGTATTGTACCGAATTAAACTAAAAAACCTTGATAAAAGGGAGTGCAAAATGGACGATACTCGTTTGGACCGTGTGGAAAAAATGCTGGAACAGCTTATCCAGATGGTAGGCCACAATAATGCTGTCACCGAAGAATTAAGGCAGCAAATGGATTCTATGGAAACACGCATCAATTCTATGGAAGCTAAACTGGATAATCTGGAAGCCAAAATGGAAAAAGGGGTTGTCGATGTGGTTAACATGGTTAACCTGTTAGGCACAAAAGTGGACAAGATAGATTCCACCTTTGGCAAACACTCTGATATTCTCGATGTGTTGAGTTCCCGCAGCATTAGGCATGAGGCAGCGATTTCCCGGTTGGAATTGGTGAAATAGAATAGGGGTCGAAAGCAGCTATAATAGGAGTTACATTTAGTGAACGCTTCATTGAGGCATTGAAACAGAGACCCTATATGGTGTGGATGGGTTCTAAAAAACTCAAAGGCTTACCTGACTTTTTTATTCAGGTAAGCCTTTTTTCTATATCCGGAAACAAGTCGTAATACTTGTTGTAGTTACAACAACCCAGTATTGATATATAATTATATGGAACAAATATCCAGTATTATTTTTCTAAAAGAGCAGTATTTTTCCATATAAATAATTAATAAAACACTATTACAGTCCTGCTGCCGATAGATATTGAATTTAATAGTGGACTAGGTTTTTATTAACGAACAGAAAGGGGCGATGGCTATAAGCATTACATATCTGCATTATGTTGATTTTTTGCATGACCGGGTAGGCGACAATATCCGGACTGTGGTAAACTATCGTACCGCCGGTCTCATACTCATAAAAGGCATGCAGGCTAAGGTTGCAAGCAACAGGGCATACTATGCTTAATATGACTAAGCGGAGGTATGTAGCATGACCGAAACAGATAGATTAATTACCGAAAGAGTCCTGCCCTTTCGGGAGAAGATTCTGGAGATTGTAAAAGAAAAGCATCCGTATATCTACTCGGTGGCCAATGCTGTGCTTTCAGGTAACAAGAACATGGTTGGCCTTCAGGTAACTCAAGGTGGCCGGCTAATTGGCGAATACACCTTTCATCTTGACGGTATGCATATCGAACGGGTGGATACCGGGAAATTGGATTCCGGCCTGCATCACCCGTTTTTAGGTTTAGTTAAGCCCTACGCTATTATTGAAAGAAGCGCCATTGAACGTATTCTTGCCGACGAGAATTTTTCTACCCAATTATTTGGTGCTATTACTACCTATTTGCCGGATATCACAATTAAATTTCTCAGGTAGTTACCGGGCTGGGTGTAAGATAAGCCAAGACCCCTGAAAATAATCAGGGGTTTTTCTTATGAGTGGTTGTCATACTTTTGTCACATTTTATCGATATAATGAAAGCAATTCAATCGGAGGGCTAGTACCGGTTTATTGGCAATAATTCATTTATTATGACAAACAACAATCCGGTACAGCCGCCGTTGATATATATTTTTAAATAGGTCTGGAACGTAAGCTCGGCGGAAGCCGGAGCTTATTTTTTTATTACCCGGTCATACTTTGTTTCGATTCTCATATATATTAGACAAGCTATAGACGCCGGGGGATGCGGCAGGGCATTATGCTGATTACCGAACGCCAATGCGCTTAAGGTACTGATATGAATGACACTATTGTGGGTATATTAATAATCGGGAATTTTACCGGATCATAGAAGGAAAAAGTGAGTTTGATGTCATATAAGTGCATAAAACATATATTATGGTGGTGTTACATTGACGAGCAATAGCCATTTTTATGAGAAAGCCATCCGGGATATATATGATGCAATCGCCCAGGAACAATCTGTGCGAACTCTTAATACCCAGTACCCGGCAACCATACAGGGAAAGACATCTGTCCACGCGGCTGATATTTATTGGGAATTTACCGATGGCGACATTATTTATAAAACAGTGATTCAGGCAAAAGAGACGGTAACTTTAGGCGAGTTGTTTTCCCTGGTGAGGATAATTAGAGACATACCGGGACAGACTACCGGCGTTTTAATCACGCAGCCGGTATATAAGAAAGATATTAAGGAAATGGCCGCTAATGCCGGGATTATACTTTATGAGTTGCTGGAGCCTTCAGGTCAGGACCTTTGGGAGCCGGTTGTTGACAACATTCAAATTAACGTCGACAAAGAGTGGGTTAAAAAGGAGAAAGAACGGGTTGGGCTGGGGGACGAACAGGTACAAATCAGTGCCAATCCTAAATACTCGTTTATCTATGATGAAAATGGCAACTTAGTAGATTCGGTTCAAGGTATTTTTGACAGCTATAGCAGGAAGCACCGGTCAGCCGGTACGGAAAGACGTACTGTCATCCACGAGTTTCCCGCGCCGGCTTTTTTGCAGACACATCACGAGTTAGTGCCTTTTATCAAGCTGGAAAATATAACTTTTGATTTTGCGCTGGTTAATGTCAATGAACTGTCCGGTGAAGAGATGGTTAAATATATTTTGGGCAACATATTCAAATATTTCGGACAATAGTCTAAAGAAGGCGCGAACAGAACCTAATTAAAAAGAAGTCCCTGCGGTGTCCGCGCATGGGACTTTTGACTATGAGGATCAAGATGAAAAAGATAATTTCTGCTTCCCGGCGTACCGACATACCTAAGTTTCACTATGATTGGCTGCAACAGGTTTTGCGAAACGGGGAGGCCGCAGTTGCAAATCCGCGATTCCGAGATAGGGTATACCGGGTGGATGTCCGCCCTGAGGCCGTTCATACCTTGGTCCTGTGGAGCAAGGACTTCAGTAATGTATTAAAGGCACCGATGAATCTTGAAAATTACAACCTGTATTTTCAATATACTATAAACAATTACTCCCAAGTGCTGGAACCTAACGTACCCGAATATTCGTATTCAATAAGAATACTTGAAGGGTTATTGCAAAGGTATGACCCGGTACAGTTTAACATTCGTTTTGATCCGGTTATCCTGGCTAATTGCGGGGAGCCTTGGCCTGGCGGCGGCCACCCCGAAACGGCAAGATTAAATGCCTTCGAGCGGCTCTGCCGGGATCTCCGTTCTTTAGGTATGAATGACTGCCGGCTGACTACGTCCTACATCGCCCTGTACCCTCATGTAAAACGAAGGCTGGACAATGCGGGGATACATGTACTTATGCCGGACGATTCCCGGGTGATAAGTCTGTTTGAGCAATTTGTCGGGATTGCCGAAAAGTATGATTTACGTGTTTTTTCCTGTGCTTCTCCGTTGCTGGAAAAGGTGTGCGGGTTAACAAAAGGGGCTTGTATTGACGGGGCGTTATTAGAACAAATTTTTGGGGGAAAAGTTTCAAAGGCTAAGGATGCCGGTCAAAGGAAAGCATGCGGCTGTCACCGGAGTTCAGATTTAGGCGATTACCTGAAACAGTGTAATTTTAACTGTCTCTATTGCTACTCGAATCATTGATAACTAAAGTATTGCACCAACGCAACGACAGGTGTATAATGGTAACGAACATGTGTTCTGAATAGATGTCTAAACGAGGTGAAACCATGCAGCGCTGGATTATTCATATTGATATGGACGCCTTTTTTGCGGCTGTTGAACAGCGGGATAATCCCGAGCTTCGCGGCCGTCCGGTAATCATTGGCGGTACCGGCGCGCGGGGGGTTGTATCTACCGCCTCATATGAGGCCCGCAAATTCGGCGTTCATTCGGCGATGCCGTCCATTGAGGCCAGACGGCGTTGCCCGCAGGGGATTTTTTTACCACCCAATCATGAAAAATACAGCAAAGTTTCGCAACAAATATTGAATATATTTACCGGTTTTTCGCCGCTGGTCGAGCCGTTGTCGTTAGATGAAGCCTTCCTTGATGTGACCGGGATGGAAGGAATATATCCCGATCCGGTGGACATTGCTGTCAGGATCAAAGAGCGGATCAAAACTGAGCTGGGGCTTACAGCTTCGGCCGGTGTAGCGCCTAATAAATTTTTGGCTAAGCTGGCGTCAGACATGCGAAAACCGGATGGGTTGATGGTTATTAAGCCTGGCCAGGTAGCACAAGTGCTGGCAGATGTGCCTGTTACCAAGCTGTGGGGAGTGGGCAAGGCCACCGCCCGGACTCTTGAAACATTGGGGCTTAAAACCATTGGCCAGGTTGCCAAAGCTGATCCCGAGATGCTTGCCAGGTATTGCGGCCAACTGGGGCACACGCTCCACCATTTGGCCAACGGCGAGGACGACCGTCCGGTAGTCCCGGAATGGCAGCCTAAGTCAATCGGGAAAGAGACAACATTTGCCGATAATTTGTATAGTCTGGAGGAGCTCAATACTGAATTATGGGCGCTGGTGGAGAAGGTAGGCTGGCGGCTAAGACGCCAGGGACTGAGCGGACGTACAATCACCGTTAAAGTACGGTTTGCCTCATTTCGTACCATCACCCGCAGCCGGACGGTGCCGGTAGCTGTCAATATGGACCAGACAATTTACCGCACAGCCGAAGAAATACTGGCCAACATAGCTTTAAACGAAGGCGTTAGGCTGCTTGGTGTGACAGTGAGCGGTCTGGCGACATCAGGCGGACAAATATCGCTATTTGACCAGGACGATGAAAAGCTCATGGCCGTTTCCCGGGCTGTAGATAATCTCAAGGAACGTTTTGGCGAAGAGACCGTCACCCGGGGGCGGGTGCTTGTGTCGCGGCAGCGGCACTGAATGCTAAAGCTGGGGTTTGCGGGCCAACTGCTGCCGCAGCGTATCGACAACCTGGCCGGCGTTTAGACCGGTAATATTGAGCATGATAGTGGCGGGATGGTCGTCTGTGGTATAATGGTAGTTACCAATGCTCCTGTCGGCATGGACGGGGTGACAGGTCAACCCGTCGTTCATATCAGGGCGGTAGCTGGTGTATAAATAAGCATCAGCCGTCATACCGGGCCGGGAGCGGTCGTTATTGTCAACTACCCGGAAACCGTGGGCCTGAAGTTCATGAACCAGTTTGGGATTATCGTTGGCTAACATGACTGTTTTTGGCATGAAGAGCACCCTTTCTACAAATGATAGTTTTAATATGGTTGGGTGCTTGGGTAATTATGTAGGGGGGATTTATCGATGATTAACCGGAAACGTATGCTTGACGAATTCTTTGAATTAGTGCAGATTACGTGCTCAACGCGGGCGGAACGCCAGGTAGCTGATGTTATTAAGCAAAAACTGTCCGGCTTACATATCGAGGTATCAGAAGACAATGTCGGCAGCATAATCGGCGGTAACTGCGGCAACGTCCTTGCCTTTGTCCCCGGCAATGTGAACGGTGCTCCGGGTTTGCTGCTAACAGCCCATCTTGACTGTGTTGAACCGTGCGCCGGCATTAAACCGGTGCTTGCCGACGGTGTAATCACTTCGGCCGGCGAAACCATTCTCGGTGCTGATGATAAGTCCGGAGTGGTTGCGATTCTGGAAGCCCTTAGGCTTGTTAAAGAACATAATATTCCCCATGGCAGCATTCAGGTAGTCTTTACGGTAGCCGAGGAAGGCGGTTTAAACGGATCAAGACATATTGACCCGTCCCTTTTAAAGGCTGATTTCGGTTATGCGCTTGATTCCGGCGGTTCGCCTGGTGAGATTATCAATAGGGCGCCTGGCCAAAACACACTTGCCATCGCTGTTCATGGGAAAAAAGCCCACGCCGGGGTTGCTCCGGAAGAAGGAATAAACGCTATCGTCCTGGCCGGCAAAGCATTGGCTGCGATCAAAGACGGCCTCATTGACGCTGAGACTACCGCCAATATCGGTATGATTCAGGGCGGCTTAGCTACCAATATTGTGCCTGACAAAGTAGAAATACGGGCCGAAGCCCGCAGCCGTAACAAAGAAAAGCTGGCAGCGCAGACCGAACACATGCGTCAGGTATTTGAAGAAACCGTCAAAGCCGCCGGTGGTAAGGTTGATATTAAAGTAGCCAAAGAATATGACGCCTTTGTATTGTCTGAAACAGCGCCGGTTGTGGCGCTTGCCCGCCAAGCCGCTGAAAGCATCGGCCTGAAAGCGGTCATCAAAGCTAGCGGTGGCGGTAGTGACGCTAACTACTTTAATAGTTACGGCGTACCCACTGTTGTGTTGGGTACCGGCATGTCCCAAGTTCACACCACGGATGAATTTATTAAGGAAGAAGATTTATACAACACCGGGGAACTGGTCGTGGCGATTATTAAAGCTGCCGGGCAACTAAAAAAATAAGATTACGCTTTGGGAAAGAGAAAGCGAGATTGCTTCACATATGTTCGCAATGACGGGGACAGGCCTGGGCTATTCCTAGTCATTGCGAGCGTTAGCGTGGCAATCTCGCTTTTGGTGTTTTGCGGGTTTCATAAGATATTCTTTTTTCTGAGCAACCGGCAGAGCGCATACATGAATTTTGCATATAAGCCGGCCGAATTTAGCAGCTGGTCACGAATAGTCCGTTCGACCGGGAGATTGGTTTTAGGGTCGGACAAATACATGGCGAAAAGCCCGCTAACGACTGTTTGGGCAAAGGCTGATTCAGGCAGTGTTGCAGCCTGGTTGCGCGCCTGTTGTCCGAAATAGGTTAGTCGCATCAATGTTTCCTGATTATCGTTATAATAGGAAACAAAATTGAGGTCGCCGCTTAGCCGGTCTTCAGCACGGTCGATGAAATAATCTAATAAAATATGTAAGCCGTTAATCCAGGGAAAGTAGGCGGCGGCAATTTTTTCGACCTGTCCGGCAGTGAGCAACGGGTTATATGCGGCGGCGCACAGCATGAACATGCCCAGCGTTGAACCGGTGGCCGCGGCAAATTCCCAGGGGGTAATCTCCGGATAGCGGGGCAGGTGGCCGCCAATCCAGTCGAGCATTTTTTGTTCGCGGACCATAGGATCAAGGTGCTTATAGGTCTGAAGTTCACTATACAGCCTGGCCTGGCGTAGTATTTCCGTTTTAACCAAGTGATAGGACGGTAGTTTTACTATTTCTTGCCGGCAGGTTTCGACCAGGCAATTCAGATAGCCCCCGTCATCTTTAAACCGGTAGGCCGCATAGTAGTCATGCAACGGTGCGTCCGGGTCAAGCGCGTCAGTCATTGCCAGGTGCAGTTGACGGAAAGCTGTCTCGTCAGTTACTCCTGCCCGGTCGCACAAATTGTCGAGATAGTCGCTTATTGTTTGCAGGGCTACTACCAGCCGGACAAAATCGCGGGCAGGCACACCTTTATACAGGCTATAGACACTGCCACCCTGACAATGGAATTTTTTGGTAGAAATACTGGCTAAGGCCTGATCGGCGAGTTCACGCATACCGTGTTCGGCGGCAAAGCGTTTCCAGACGACAAGCTCGCGGTCAACGAGGGGAAATATCTCCCAAATAAATCGGGTTAAGAGTTTAAGGCCGGAGGCTGTATTGACTAAAGCCGTAACCATGCTTTCCTCCTTAAATAAAGCCATATTTACTGATCTTATTGTAGCGCTATATCTATATTTTGGCAATGTATCCAGCCTATGTAAGCCGTGTGAAAATTGAAAGCCGGGATGCATGCAAAGATAAAAATTATTATTGACTGATTGCTATGGACAGGGTAAAATTTTTTCATGATTGACTGACTGGTCAGAAGGGAGATATGCATGCAAGAAAAAGTAGATACAAAAGCCAATGGCAAGCCCAAAAAACTAATCATTGGACTGTTAATTGCCTTTTTGTCAGCCGGGGCAGTTGGCGGCGGCTGGTGGTGGTACGAGAATACTCGGTATGTAAGTACCGATGATGCCCGGGTGGGGGGAACGATCGTCAGTGTCAGCCCCAAGATTGCCGGAAGGATAACCGAACTATTGGTTAAAGAAGGTGATCGAGTAAAAGCCGGGCAGATAGTGGCTAAAATTGACCCGCGGGACATACTGGCGCAAAAAGCGCAAGCCGAGGCTGCCTTGGCGGCCGCTAAGGCGCATTATGAAGAATTAACCGCAGGTTCGCGGCCGCAAGAAATCGAACAAGCCCGGTCACAAGCCCAACAAGCCCGGGCTAATCTCGATAATGCTCAGAAAAACTATGAGCGGGTGCAAAAACTATATCAGGAGGGGGCGGTCAGCGCGTCGCAATTAGATAACGCCGATACCGCTTATCAGGTCGCCCGGGAAGCCCTGAGCGCCGCTATGGAAAAGGCTAATTTGGTTGAGGCCGGCTCCCGTGAGGAATCAATCAGAGCGGCAGCCGCTCAGGTAAAACAGGCTGAAGCCGCCCTGGAAGCCGCCAACGTAATGCTTGATAATACCACTGTTGTCTCGCCGGTAGACGGTACGGTGGCCGTTAAGTCGGCCAATGCCGGGGAAGTGGTTAGTGCCGGGCAGTCGATAGTTACGATTGCTGATCTTAATGATGTCTGGGTTAGCGCCAGGGTTGAAGAGACCAAAATTGGCAAAATCAAGGTGGGGCAGGAGGTAGAATATACTGTTGACGGTTATGGGGATCACAAGTTTACCGGTACCGTTTATGAAATTGGCAGTGCGACAAATTCGGTTTTTGCCCTCATCCCCACTGAGAATTCTTCAGGCAACTTTACTAAAGTGACCCAGCGTATTCCGATTAAGATCACCGTGCCGCAAGACAGCGGGTTTGTTTTCCGTCCCGGTATGTCAGTTTATATTAAAATTCATGTCGGTTAAGGGGGCGGGAAGATGACCATTCCGCGCCCTAACATCAACGAGTCAACTTATAAATGGTGGGCTCTTGGCGTAATCATCATCGGCGGCTTTATGAGCATTCTTGATACCAGCATCGTTAATATCGCCATCCCGAAAATGATGGCCGTCTTTTCCGTAGACACAGATAAGGCCCAGTGGATACTGACTGCGTATATGTTGACAATGGGTGTCATCCAGCCTGCTACCGGCTATCTTTGTGATGTTATCGGCACCAAACGGATGTATTTATTTAGTCTGGCGGTGTTTACCGTCGGTTCGCTGCTGTGCGGCGTTGCCTGGAGTAATGACAGCATGATTGTATTTAGAGTCATCCAGGCTATTGGCGGCGGGCTTATCGTCCCTGTTACCATGTCGATTGTTTATCAAATATTCACTCCGCAGGAACGCAACATGGCAATGGGAATCTGGGGTATTTCGGCCATGGTGGCGCCGGCAGTGGGCCCGACGTTAAGCGGCTATCTTGTTGAATACTGGGACTGGCGCTGGATATTTACCATAAATATCCCGGTAGGGATTATCGGCTATATTCTGGCTGTCCTTATTCTTAAAGAGACGCCGGTATTTGCCCACCGGAAATTTGATTACGGCGGTTTTGTCACTTCGGCGCTGGGACTGTTTTGCCTGCTGCTGGCCCTGAGCGAAGGAGTGGACGAAGGCTGGACGTCAGCATATATTCTGACCCTGCTGTATATTGCGTTTGCCTGCATCGTGCTGTTCGTACTCATCGAAATCAACCATCCGGAGCCCATTCTTGATCTATCCTTGTTTAAAGACTGGAACTTTACTTTTAGCACCATAGTCAGTTTTATTGGTACCATTGGCTTATATGGCGGGATATTTATGGTGCCCTTATTTATGGAGAATATGCGCGGCAATACGGCTATGCAAACCGGTATGCTGATTTTTCCGTCAGCCGCCACTGCCGGCTTGATGATGCCGATAGCCGCCAAGCTGGCTGATAAATTTGGCGCCAAGCCTGTTGTAATTGCCGGTTTGGCGTTACTGACACTGGGCTCACTGGAACTTAGAAATGTTGATCTGGATACGGCAGACAGAACCATTGTGCTGATAATGATGCTGCGCAGCGCCGGCTTAGGATTGTTTATCATGCCGGTTACAGTACTCGGGATGAACACAGTGCCGTTACCGAAAATCAGCCGGGCTTCATCGCTTAACAATGCGGTACGCCAAGTAAGCGGGTCAATGGGTATTGCCATTTTAACCACGGTACTGCAAAACCGTCAAATCTTTCATCTAAATCAAATTGCCGAAGGTTTTACTGTAAGCTCCAAGCCTGCCATGAATATGGTAGCATATGGCGAGCGCTTGTTTGCCCACGCGGGCACCGGCGGCAGTCTGGTTCATATAAAGGCGCTGGCGCTTATGGCGTCTACCGCGCAACAGCAATCTTACGTTTTTGCGTTTGACGACGCCTTTTTGGTACTGGCCGTAATTTGTGGCATTGGAACTTTGGCGGCGCTGATGTTAAAGCCGGCGAAACGCCATGCCGGCGGACAAGCAGTGGTAATTGCCGATTAAGCATAAGACCGGAACTGGTAGGGTTTAGCCAGATTCCGGTCTTGTTTTTTGGCTATTCTGGACAGATTTACAATGGCCGTAACGACAAGGTATGTACTTGGGACGGTCAATAGAAAAAATTGTAGCTGGAGAGCGGATACAAGCAGGATTTTCAAAATTGATGGATAATTTATATAATTCAGTTTGCGTTAACATATTTAACTGTTTATGGGAGGTATTAGCATGAGTAAGAAATGGTTGGCGCTCATTCTGACCGTAATGTTTGTAGCCAGCATTGTTTTAGCTGGCTGTGGCGGAGGCGGCGACAAGAAAACGGCCGGCACGGGCGCGGCCAATGTGCTGGTGTTCGCGCAAGGTTCTGATCCGCGTGGGCTTGACCCGGCTTATGTGGATGACGGCGAATCAGCCAAGATTATCACCCAAATTTTTGAAGGGCTTGTCCGTTATAAACCGGGCAGCACGGAAATCCAGCCGCTGTTAGCAACCGAGTGGACGGTCAGCCCGGACGGCAAGGAAATTACCTTTAAATTGCGTCAAGGCGTAAAATTCCATGACGGCACGCCATTTAACGCTCAGGCTGTTAAATTCAGCATGGAACGCCAGCTTAAACCCAATGTTAAAGAAGACATGCCGTATGCCGACTTTACCTATGCCGGGGTCCAAAAGGTAGAAGTTGTCGATGACTACACCGTCAAAGTCGTTTTGGAAAAACCGTCGGCACCGTTCCTGGCCAACATGGCTATGGCTCTGGCCGCACCTATCGTCAGCCCTGAAGCGGTTAAGAAATATGGTGACAAGTTTATTGAAAACCCGGTTGGCACCGGCCCGTACAAATTTGTTAAATGGGATAAAGGCCAGCAAATTGAACTTACCGCCTTTGACGGCTATTGGGGCGACAAACCCAAAATGCCCAAAGTTGTCTATAAATTTACCAAAGAAAATTCGGTCCGTGCTTCTGACCTGATAACAGGATCGACCGACATTATGGACGGCGTGGACACCAACGACATTAAGACCCTCGAAGGCAAAGGCATGACAGTTATTAAGACACCGGGAATGAACATTAACTACATGGGTTTTTATACCTATAAAAAGCCGTTCGACAATCTTGACTTGCGCAAGGCCATAAGTATGGCTATCAACCGTCGGCATTTAGTTGATTTTCTGTATCAAGGTCAGGCCAAGCTGCCTAATTCACCCTTGCCCGACTTTATCCCCGGCTATTCCAAAGATGTTAAACCGTATGAGTATAACGTCGAAGAAGCTAAGAAACTGTTAGCTAAAGCCGGTTATCCCAATGGCTTTGAATTTACCTGCATTACCTATTCCAACCCGCGGCCCTATAACCCGGTTAACGGCGAGAAACTGGCTGCTGCCGTTCAGGCAGACCTGGCCAAAATCGGTGTTAAAATGAACATCAAATCCTATCCGTGGAAAGAGTACAAACAAGTGCTTAAAAACGGTGAAGGCGATGCCTATTTCTATGGCTGGATTGGTGATAATGGCGACGCCGACAACTTCCTCATGCTGCTCGAAACGGCACAAATCAAAGGCAGCCTCAATGCGTCCAAATACTCCAATCCCCAATATGACCAGTTAATCGAGCAGGGCCGCACAACTTTGGACCCGGCCAAACGGGCCGCCATCTACGCTGAAGCCCAGAAGATTATTGTGGAAGATGCTCCTTGGGTGCTCATCAGCCATAGCATGGATATGGCTGCTTACCGGCCTAATATTAAAGGCTTTGCCCTCCACCCTGTCGGTGTTCACTGGCTGAATATTGTATCCAAAGAATAAATAACAGGCTGATACCAAAGAAGGTGGTTTCCGCGAAATCACCTTCTTTATCAATAATAGGATGATAAGGAGGTTAACGTAGTGGCTAAGTACATAGTCCGCCGCCTGCTGCTGCTCATTCCGGTGCTGTTTGGCGTATCGCTGGCGACATTTGTAGTAATGCACCTGTTTACCACCGACCCGGCGGAGATAATTCTTGGTCAGCATGCTACTACCGACCGGGTGGAAGCGCTCAGGGAGGAACTGGGACTTAACAAACCGATATATATTCAGTTTGCCGACTATTTAGCCAAAGCCGCCCACGGCGACTTAGGCACTTCGGTTATTACCAAGACCTCGATTACCGATGAGCTTGTCAAACGTTTTCCGGCAACTGTTGAACTGGCCTTGGCCGCAATCCTGATTGCTTCGGTGTTTGGCATCATTTTGGGGGTTATCTCGGCGGTTAAACAAAATTCACTGTTTGACTACGGTTCTATGGTGGCGGCCCTCATGGGGGTCAGCATGCCGATATTCTGGCTTGGCCTCATGATGATTATTGTCTTCTCGGTCACGTTAGGCTGGCTGCCCTCTTCAGGACGCATCAGCATTGGCATGGCGCCGGAAACGATTACCGGCATGTATATTGTCGACGCCCTGATTACGGGTGATATGGGTGCCTTGCGGGACGCAGTAAGCCACCTGATTATGCCGGCGGCGGCGTTGGGCTCGTATTCAACAGCCATTATCGCCCGCATGACCAGGGCTACTATGCTGGAAACCATCCGCCAGGACTATATCCGTACCGCCAGGGCTAAGGGCTTGCGGGAGCAGGTGGTTATCATCAAGCATGCGCTGAGAAATGCGCTAATCCCGATTGTTACCGTAATCGGCCTGCAAATGGGCTCGCTCCTGGGCGGGGCGGTGCTGACCGAAACGGTCTTTTCCTGGCCGGGTATCGGTTCCTATGTTGTCGAGGGCATCCTTGCTTCCGACTATCCCCGGGTTCAGGGAGCGGTACTGTTAATCGGCACCATCTTTGTTCTGGTAAATCTTATTGTTGATATACTCTACTCGTATCTCGACCCCCGGATACAGCATTCATAGCGCCAGGTGGTGATAATTATGGAAACAAATATGAACATCAAAACCCAACCGGTCTTCAGCCCGGCCACCCCGCCGGTCAAGTCGCGCCGCGCCGAATTTATGGAACGGTTCAAAGCTTCAACCTCAGCCATGATTGGTCTGACGATGCTGGTGATATTAGTATTCTGCGCAGTTTTAGCCCCGGTGCTGGCACCGTATGACCCTTATGACAGCAATATGCCTAATGCGTTAAAGCCACCCAGCGCTTCCCATATTATGGGGACCGACGAGCTGGGACGCGATATCCTGTCCCGGATTCTTTACGGCGCGCGTATTTCGCTCATTGTCGGCGTTGAAGCCGTGACGCTGGCGCTTGCGTGCGGCGTAATCCTGGGGGCAATCGCCGGCTTTTACGGCGGCAAAACAGATACAGCCATCATGGGGGTTATGGATATTATGCTGTCTTTCCCCAGTATCTTGCTGGCCATCGCCTTCATGACAGTGCTTGGGCGGGGTGTGGAAAAAGCGGTCATCGCTATCGGTATTGTGTCAATCCCCCAGTATGCCCGCATCGTCCGGGGGAGCGTGCTGTCAGTAAAAGAAAATGTTTACGTCATGGCCGCCCGGGCTATTGGCAATAGTGACCGCCGGCTAATTTTCGCGCATATTCTTCCCAACGTGCTGGCCCCCATCATTGTCCGCGCCACCATTGGGGTTTCAGTGGCTATTTTAGAAGCTGCCGCCCTGGGTTTTCTCGGTCTTGGTGTACAGCCGCCCACGGCTGAATGGGGCACCATGCTGGGTTCAGGCCGGCAGACCATCTTCAATGCGCCGCATATTGTTACATTTCCGGGGATAGCAATCACGCTGACCGTTATGGCCTTCAACCTGCTGGGTGACGGCTTGCGCGATGTGCTTGATCCCCGGTTGAAATAGGAGGCGCGCTATGACCGAAACAACAATGAGCCAGCCGCTACTGGCAATAAATCATTTAAAGACTCATTTTTATATCGGCAAAAGAGTAGTAAAAGCGGTTGACGATGTCAGCATTGCCGTCAAGCCGGGCGAAATGCTGGCGCTTGTCGGCGAATCCGGCTGCGGCAAAAGCGTAACCGCCATGTCGGTTATGCGGTTAGTGCCGGAGCCGCCTGCCCGTTTAAGCGGCGAAATCATGTTTCAGGGCTGGGATATACTTAAAATGACCGGGCCGGAAGTGCGGGACATTCGCGGCAAGGAAATATCCATGATCTTTCAGGAGCCCATGACTTCGCTCAATCCGGCCTATACTGTCGGCGACCAGATTGCCGAGTCGGTACGCGTGCATGGGTCTGCCGACAAAAAAGCTGCCTGGCGGCGGGCTGTTGAAATGCTTGATCTTGTCGGCATTCCGGCCGCCGGACAACGCGCCAAAGAGTATCCCCACCAAATGAGCGGCGGCATGCGGCAACGGGTCATGATTGCCATGGCTCTGGCCTGCAATCCCAAACTCCTGTTGGCTGACGAACCGACAACAGCGCTGGACGTAACCATTCAAGCCCAGATTTTGGATTTAATCAGAAATTTAGCTCAGGAGTTCAACACCGCCCTCATCCTCATTACCCATGATCTTGGTGTTGTGGCCGAAATGGCGCAAAACATGGCGGTTATGTATGCCGGCCGTATTGTGGAACAGGGGACGGTGGAAGCGGTATTTGCCGCGCCACGCCATCCCTATACCGCCGGACTGATGGAATCCATACCGCGTCTTGACGGCAGGAAAAAACAGCTTTTGCATACCATTGAAGGTGTTGTGCCTGATCTTGCCTTCTTACCGCCCGGGTGCACGTTTGCCGACCGTTGCGAGCATGTTAGGGACAAATGCCGTGTGGTACAGCCCGAACTTGTTTGCCAGACCGACGGCCGCCTGGTAGCTTGCCATTACCCGCTGGGAGGTATTACCGCATGACAGCTAATAGTACTTTGCTTGAAATCCGCAATTTAAAAAAATACTTTCCCATCAGGGGCGGTTTATTTGGACGCCCGGTCGGTCATGTCCGGGCAGTGGACGGTATATCATTTTCTGTCAGAAGCGGCGAAACGCTTGGCTTGGTGGGGGAATCAGGCTGTGGGAAGTCAACTACCGGCTTATTAGTGCTGCGACTGATCGAACCTACCGCCGGCGAAGTGCTGTTTCAAGGTCAGGATGTTGCCAAATTTAAGAAACCTGAGCTCAAGAATTTCCGCCGTCACGCCCAGATTGTATTTCAGGACCCGTATGCTTCCCTCAATCCGCGCATGGCGGTAGGTGATATCATTGCTGAACCGCTGATGCTTCATAACATTGCCGCCGGGCCGGACCGTACCAAGCGTGTTGAAAAGCTGCTGCGCCTGGTTGGCTTGGGTCCGCAGCACGCCGGACGTTATCCCCATGAATTTTCGGGCGGTCAGCGCCAGCGGATCGGTATTGCCCGGGCGCTGGCCGTCGAGCCTAAGCTGATCGTCTGTGACGAACCGGTGTCGGCGCTTGATGTCTCAATCCAGTCGCAGATCTTAAACCTCCTGGTGGAGTTGCAGCAGGAGTTAGGGCTAACTTATCTGTTTATCGCCCATGGCCTTAATGTCATTAAGCACATCTCTGACCGCATCGGTGTTATGTACTTGGGCAAAATGGTCGAATTAGCCGAAGGGGACGAGTTGATCAAAAACCCCTTGCATCCTTACACCCGGACGTTGTTATCAGCCATTCCGCTGCCTGAGCCGGGAGTCAAGAAAAACCGCATTATTCTGCAAGGGGATGTGCCCAGTCCGGCCAACCCGCCGTCAGGCTGCCGCTTTCACACCCGCTGTCCGGCCTGCCAGAATATTTGCAGCAGGCAAGAACCGGAATTCAGGGAGATAAGCGGGCGGTTTGTGGCTTGTCATCTGGTGAAATGAAAAAAGCAAAAAAGAGCGCCTCTGGCGCTCTTTTTACTCAATGATCAAATCTAGCCCTAATTCTTTTTTGAACCATTTACGGTGTCCGGCTGCTGCTTGACGCTCAATGCTTACCGGGTCGTTGGTGAGCAATCGCAAATGCGCTTGTTTGCCGGCGATTGCCGGCTGGACGTTGGGTATCAGGCCAAGCTGCGTTGTTTCCAGGCTTTCGGCCAAAGCCAGAAGCAGCGCCAGCTTGCGGGCTGTCTGCCAGTCGTGCTGGTCAAGAAACTCACTATAGAGCTTGTTACGGACATATTTGGCTGCCGGGCCGTTATGCCAGCCGGCGACAACAGCTACCAGCATCTGTTCACGGTGAGTCAGGCCGAACAGGCGGGCATTTTCGACCAGATAGGCGCTATGACGGGCATGGTCGTAATAATTGATGGTAATGCCGATGTCGTGCAGCAGGGCGGCTACCTTAAGAAGCTTGCGGTCGCGGGTGGTTAGTTTTAAAAGAGGCTGCCAACCGTCGAACATCTTCTCAGCCAATTTGGCCACATGATAGGCGTGGGCTTCGTTGCCCTTATAGAATAATAGCATATTACGGGTGGAGTGGAGGAGAATATCGGGAATAATCTCAGGCTGGTGCTGTTTGGCCAGATAATACTTGAGAAACATACCCTCGCGTACACCACAGCCGCTAATAACAATATTCGTGGCTTGTGCTACGTCGATTAGCGATTTGACAATGGTTGTTCCGGCGATAATAATATCGGCGCGTTCGCTGCTCAGCCCAGGAAACTTGCGGCGTTGAGCCAGATTGGTTTTGGTGATTGTCCGCCATAATTCATCAAAAGCCATAGGGCCGAAACGATAGTTGTGAACTTTGGGAAAGGGATAGTTCTTGCGTTTTTGGTCCATTTTGGCGATGTTGCGGGCTGTGCCGCCTACGCCTACGATAGGGAGCGCCAGGCGTTTCATCCACGGTAATTGTTCCAGGTGGCCTACAACAAATTCGCGCATGGCCGCTAATTGCATATCGCTGACTTTATCTTGGGCGCCAAACCTTTCCGTAAGGTTGACGGCGCCAAACGGCAGGCTGACTACTTCGGTTGGCTGCCGGTCCCTGATGAGCGTTATTTCAGTACTGCCGCCGCCTAAGTCAAAAAGCAAGGCGTCTTCAATATCAAGGGTGTTGATGATACCGCTATACCCCAGGCGCGCTTCGGTTTCACCGCTAATAATTGAAAGAGGTATGCCGGTTTGCTGGCGGACCATGTTGATAAACTCGCCGCCGTTCTTGGCATTGCGTACGGCGGCCGTGGCGACAGCCAATATTTTATCTACTTTCACGATTTCGCACATATGGGCGAAAACTTTAAGCGTGCCGATAGCCCGCCCCATTGCGTCCTTGGTCAACATTCCGGTTTCATCCATGCCTTCGCTGAGCCGTACCGATTCTTTTTGGTGATAGACTAGATTATAAGCGCCATTATGATAGATATGCATAACAATCAGGCGGGCGGAGTTTGAGCCCAAGTCGATGATTGCTACCCGTTCTGTCAAAATACTTCAGCTCCTAACTGCAATCGGAGTAAGAATGATATACATAGTTATTCGCTATTCTTGATAAAATTCTTGCTGATATTCTCATGATAAAAACTTTTTTATTTGACCGAATAGGGCCGGGAAGACAGTTTGGTTAAATTTTGTTAATTTACAGTTAGTTTAGTATTAACTCATAAATTCATTACAGGATTTCTCGTTCTAATTGTCGAAATGATGCATATTATATAAATTAAGATATTTGGGGGTCATACCATGGCCAGGCATGCTCCTGATATGTTCGCCGCCATTCATGTCGGCTCAGAGCAAATTGGCGTCCAGATTGTCGAGTACACCAGCCTGGACGATATAAAAATTATTGAACAAAGTTACCGGCAGGTAATGCTGGGCGAGGAAACGTTCAAGACTGAGCGTATTAGTTTTGGCGCTGTGAGTGAGATTTGCGAGCTCTTAAAAGGCTATCGCCGTCTCCTTACCGAATACGGGGTGCGCGACTACCGTCTGGTAGCTACGACCGCTGTCCGCGAAGCTCATAACCAGTCGTATATAATTGACCAAATTAAGGTAAAAACGGGGTTTAACGTTGAAGTTGTCGATATGCCCCAAGAAATTTTTTATAAGTATATTTCGTTGGTTAAAACAGTGACCGACCATGGATTGATGAATTCTCAAGACGGTATGCTGTTTGTTGATATATCTTCCGGCGGCCTTGGCTTTACCTTGTATAAAGAGGGAAAGCTTTGTTATCAGCAAAATATTCATATTGGTGCGCTCCGGATTAAAGAAAGCTTTGATAAGTGCCAGCGCGACTCAGCCCATTTTCATGAGGCATTATCTGAATATATAATAAGCACGATTGAACCGGTGGAAAAAGAAATGAGCCGTCACGATATCAAGCGGCTGGTGCTGTCAGGCACCGAAACCAAGCTGTTTTTAAAAATGCTGGGAAAAGAACAAGGTAAAGTTACCTTTGTCAGTTTGTCCGAGTTCGACGACCTCTATAAACAAGTGCGGTTCCTTAAATTGCCCCAGATAATAAAGACGTTTAATCTAACCGAGCATAAGGCCGATGTTGTGTTGCCGACCATCTTGTTGTATAAGCAGATCGTGTCGCTGACCAATCCTGAGGAAATCGTTATTCCGAGCGATCAGTTTATTGACGGTATTGTTGTCAAACATATTGCTGAAAAAACCGGACATGAACATAATAAGCTCATTGAAAATCAGCTTATCAGTCTGTGTTGGGAGATTGGCAAAAAATTTTATTATGATCCTGCTCATGCCGCTGCTGTTGAAAAATGGTCACTGCTGTTATTTGATAAGCTGGCGCGTATCCATGGACTGGGCGAACGGCACCGGCTGCTTTTACAAGTAGCTGCGATTCTTCATGATATTGGCAAATATGTAAATCTCAGACGGCATTATTTTTATTCTTACCGGCTCATAGTTTCGTCAGATATAATGGGTTTATCCGAAACCGAAAAACAGGTAATGGCCAATGTGGCCTTTTATCATTCCAAAGGCACGCCGGCTGACAGCGATGCCAACTTTGCCGTTTTGACGCAGGAACAAAAAGTTACCGTCTCCAAGCTTTCGGCTATTATCCGGCTGGCTGACGCCATTGACCGCAGTCACCGCCAAAAAGTAAGCCAGGCCGAAGCCGTGTTGCGTGGCGATGAACTGATCATTTCTGTAACCAGTAGTGAAGATATGTCACTTGAAGGCTGGACATTTGCCGATAAGGCCGATTTTTTTGAAGATGTTTTTGGCATAAGGGCTATATTAATCAGACGGGCGGGGTAATTACTATGACTAGCGATATAAGGTGCGATATACATGACAGTCCTGAATATTTTTTCAACCGTGAACTTAGCTGGCTCAAATTTAACCGGCGGGTGCTGGGTGAAGCCGATGTCAAACACAAGCCGCTCCTTGAACGATTAAAATTTATTGCTATTACCAGTTCGAATTTGGATGAATTTTTTATGATTCGTGTGGCCGGGCTTAAACACCGCCTGGAAAGCGGTATCAATAAGGTTGATGCTGCCGGCTTATCGGTTAGTGAGCAATTGAAATGTATTGCCGAGGATACGCATGAGCTCGTTAAGCTTCAATACCGGTATTTGAAAAATATCCTGCGGGAGCTTGAAGCGGCGAATATCTATTTTAACGATATCAACAGTCTTGATGAACGGGCGCAAGAATGGATTGAGAATTTTTTTACCAATACGATCTTTCCCGTCATTACCCCCATGGCGGTGGACGCCGGTCATCCTTTTCCCTTTTTGGCCAACCGCAGTCTTAATCTGGCGATACTTCTCTGCCGGGAACGGGGTGAACCCAATACTGCCGTGATTCAGGTGCCGGCCGTGCTGCCGCGAATTATTGAAGCGCCTTCCGCCGGCGAAAAACGACAGTTTGTATTTTTGGAAGATATCATTAAGCGTTATTGCGCCAACTTTTTCTATGGCTATACCATTAAAGACGTAGTGCCGTTCCGTATTACCCGGAATGCCGACCTCTCCATTGACGAGGAAGAGGCCGAAGACCTGCTGGTGGAAGTTGAGAAATCGCTGCGCCAGCGCAAGCGTGGTCAAGCCGTGCGGCTTGAATTTGGCCGACCTAACAACAAGCAACTGCGCGAATTACTTGTGCGGACCCTCAATATTGAAGAGCAGGATATTTATGAAGTGCCCGGGCCGCTTGATGCTACTTGCTTTTTCAAGTTTAGCGAGTTGCCGGGGCTGGATAAGTTCCGTCACAATCCGATGATTCCCCAACTGGCACAAGATCTTATCGGCGCCGATAGTTTATTTGACACTATTCGTGAACGCGACATCCTGCTGCACCATCCTTATGAGTCGTTTGAACCGGTAGTGGAATTTGTCAGGCAGGCTGCCACTGACCCGAAAGTACTGGCGATCAAACAGACCTTGTACCGTGTCAGCGGCAATTCTCCCATTGTCCGGGCGCTGGCCCAGGCGGCTGAAAACGGTAAGCAGGTCACCGTGCTGGTCGAGTTAAAAGCCAGGTTTGACGAAGAAAACAATATTTTATGGGCCAAGCGCTTAGAAGAAGCCGGCTGTCATGTAATTTACGGCCTGGTTGGCCTAAAAACCCACGCCAAAATGATTCTGGTAGTCAGGCAGGAGTTTGATGGCATCAAGCGTTATGTCCATATGGGCACAGGCAACTACAATGATGCTACCGCCAAAATGTATACCGACATGGGCTTGTTTACCGCCAATGACCAGTTTGGCGCCGATGCGTCGGCTTTCTTTAATGTGCTGTCCGGTTATTCTGATCCCCCGATGTGGAACAAAATTGTTGTTGCGCCACTGGGTCTCCGGGAAAAAATCAAAGAACTCATTGACCGCGAGATTGAGTTTGCCAAGGCGGGCCAAGGCGGCCGGATTATTGCCAAGATGAATTCACTTGTTGATAAAGATATTATCCTTAAGCTGTACCAGGCATCCTGTCATGGGGTCAAAATCGACCTGATCATCCGGGGAATTTGTGTTCTCAGACCAGGAGTTCCCGGTGTAAGCGACAATATATCGGTACGCAGTATTGTTGGAAGGTTTTTGGAGCATCACCGCATATTTTATTTTGGCAATGGTGGTGATGAACGGGTATTTTTATCCAGCGCCGACTGGATGCCGCGCAATCTGAATGAACGGGTGGAATTGTTTTTCCCGATTGAAGACCCCAATCATATTGAGCGGATTAAAAACATTATTGCAATTACGCTGGCTGACAACCAAAAAGCATATATTATGAAACGGGACGGCTCTTACCGCCGTGTCGATAAGCGGGGTAAGGCAATCAATTCGCAAATGGAGTTTTTTGCTGAAGCTCAGGTGGCGTCCCAGGTCCCTGACATTACTATGGAACAGCGGCTTAAACCTCTGTACCGGCGGGCGGAATAAAGTGAAACTTGCAGGATTTAATTAAATATCAGTATAATATTATAATGACTGGTAATAATTTTTTTCTAAGAAAAGAGGCGATAGTCTTGCAGCAATCCTATAAAGTAGCCATCCACCATGGTAACGATTACGGTTTTGTGGAGTATGACCAGGAGTCCAAAAAGGTTAAAGTGGTTTTAGATAATGCTGCTATTCGTCAGGTCGTCGAAACCTATCTGGCGTCAGAACATGTTATCCGTTTAGCCGGCGAAGGACTGATGGATTTTAAAGATGTCACTGTCCGGCCGGCGGAAAGTATTGATAATCTCCAAGCGGCGCTTACCCGCATGTGGGAAAAAATAGGAGTATATGTGGACTGGAGCCATCCGGTAGCGTGACTAAGTGTCACGCTTTTTTGTTCCTGAAAGTAATGTAGAAAGTACTATTGTTGCACGGGTTTTAAAGTTTATCCACAAAGTTATCCCCAAAACACCTAAAAATGTGGATAACTTAGCGAATAGTTTGGGGAAAACTTATCGCCTGATACGCGAATATCACAAAATCAGGGGTTGTTATTGTGGATAAGTTGGGTTTTGCCGCTTGTGGATAAATAGAAAGATAAAGGTATGTTATCCCGAATGGCAAACTCTAAGCAGTTGTGGATAACGTTATGTATTCTCAAAATGGTTCTAGGACTGAGAAATTGCTCTTTATCCATACATTTTACTTTCATCATATCGGCATAGAAGTTATTTAACTGTGAGGTTGTAAGCTTTTGCAATGGAATATGCCCCAATTTTGGAGTAATATGAACGCGAATATACATTTCATCAGTAGCATTGCAATAAATTCACTTAAAAACATCAAGGTTTAAAACTGCCTAAAATTATCCAAAAGCAACCAAAATCAGTCTATATACCAGTATTATCCCGGCAAACCATAAAAAAGCTCCTTATAATAGAGACGCAGCAGGTAACCCTGTTCACGCACTCTAAAATAAGCGGAGGTTAAATATTCCTCTTGGAATAAACTTTATATTGGCGGTGTATGGAAAGATGGGTTCAGCAATAATCGGGCAATTATTAAAAATCCGTACAACGGGGAAGTGCTTACTGAGATTAAACTTGCCAATAAACAGGATATTGATGAAGCCTATAAAAAAGCGAAAATGTCCCAACCAAGCTGGGCAGGCGTGCCGGCTTATGAGAAAATTAGTCTCATGGAACGGGTTGCGGCACTTTTTGCTGAACGTAGAGAAGAGCTTGTAAATATGTTAATAGAAGAAAGCGGGAGTACAAGAATAAAGGCAAATGTTGAGGTGGATTGTTCAATCGCCGATATAAAGGAAGCAGCAAAGTATCCAATGATGATGAATGCCACTATTTTTCC
This sequence comes from Sporomusaceae bacterium ACPt, assembly GCA_041428575.1. GTDB lineage: Bacteria > Bacillota > Negativicutes > Sporomusales > Sporomusaceae > Sporomusa_D > Sporomusa_D carbonis. The sequence goes on along the minus strand of CP155570.1, from coordinate 3,977,114 downwards.
TTCCTGTGTACCAGGAAAGGAAAATAGAGTTTATCGTAATCCCGTCGGTGTCGTTGGCATGATTTCACCATGGAATTGGCCTCTCTATTTGAGTATTCGCGGCGTGGCGCCAGCGATCGCAGCCGGAAACAGTATTGTATTAAAACCTGCTTCTCTAACCCCAATTACCGGTGGATTAATGATTGCGAAAATTTTTGAAGACGCCGGTCTTCCCAAAGGTGTACTCAATGTGGTGGTGGCCGCTCATGAAGAAATTGGTGATTATATGGTAGAACATCCGATTCCCAGAGTTATTTCGTTTACGGGTTCTACTGAAGTGGGAAAACGAATCGGTGAGATCGCCGGAAAAAATTTAAAAAAGACTGCGCTAGAACTTGGTGGCAACAATGTGTTTATTGTTCTTGATGATGCAGATGTGGATCAAGCGGTTGCCGCCGCAGCGGTTGGCAGATATTTTCATCAAGGCCAGATTTGTATTGCAACAAATCGCATTATCGTTGACCGTAAAATCTATTCAGAATTTGTTGATAAGTTTAAAAAACTAACTGCAAAGGTCAAGGTAGGGAATCCAGACGAGCCAGATACGATCATTGGGCCGCTGATCAACAAAAAACAAGTGGATAAGGTAGTAAAAGTATTAGATGGTTGTACTAATGAAGGTGCAACAATTGAAATCCGGGGAAAAATAGAAGGAACATTAATGGAGCCATCTGTTGTCACGAATGTGACCAATGCTATGACTATCGCCCAGACGGAACTCTTTAGCCCTGTTGCTATTATTATGCCTGTAGACAGTGAGGAAGAGGCCATTAGGGTCGCAAATGACAGTGATTTCGGATTAAGTGGAGCTGTATTTTCCGGGTCACTTGAGCGGGGCATTAAAGTGGCACAACAAATCGAAACAGGCATGATTCATGTTAATGATCAAACAGTAAATGTTGATCCGGGCGCTCCGTTTGGAGGAGAAAAAGCCTCTGGACTGGGTAGATATTGTGGATCGGAATGGACCATTGACGATTTTACGACTGTAAAGTGGATCTCAGTTCAGAAGGAACCGCGGCAATATCCACTATAAATCAAGGTAAGACTATAAAGGTATTTGTAAGTCCTATTATTTAAAATTTTTAGCTAACTGGTAAGTAATAAATTAGCTGCGAAATACAGTCTGTCCAGTTCTGAGCGGCAAGTCCATTGCGGGTAAATGGTCTTACGTATAGCCGCGTCAGAAGGATAGGCTGTTTTCGTTTTTAGAAGTACGGTAGGCCAGGGACGTAAGGAAGTCATTGGTATGGTAAAACCAGTAATCAACCTCATCTTTGACAGTCCCCCGGTAATATCAAGGGTTTGTGGGTACAAGTTTGCACTACACGTGTTTTAGCCCCGCTAACTTGCGGGGCTTGGAAGGAATCTTTACAATTCGCTCGCCGGTATACCAGCGTTCCTCCAACTCGCCTTGCTTAGCTGTCCGCTCTTTCTCGTCGGTAATCCGCCGGATCTGTTCTGCTTCCTTCTCCAGGGTCCGGCGATATACCACCTGAAGTTCCTGCTCAAACAGGTAGGCTAACACGCATACAAAGATATGGCCGCGAACTCGCTTCTTGTTCCAATGATATAAACAACCAACATCAAGAAAGTTCTTAATCTCCCGGAAAGCCCGTTCCACATTCATGAGAGTCTTGTAGGAAACTACAACTTCCTGCGCCGGTAAAGTCGTATTGGTCTTGATTACGAACTTTCCATCGCGTAACTTCTCTTTTGCCAATGCAACTTCATCGCGAAAAGCCTCGTCTTGGACAGCCTTTACAGGATTGTAACACAAAATATATCGTGAACACGCATCCTTTGCATCATCCTCGACCTGGGCAGCCGACACCTCTAGGTAATAAAGGTTGTCTTTAATCTTAGCGTATTCTTTGATGTCTGCATACGATTCCAACAAAGCGTCGCTAACTACCCGGCCCCGTTTGTGATAGCCGACTATATAGGGGTACTTAGCCTCGGCCAGCAGCGTCAGATTGTCGTTAGTGACTATTCCGCGGTCACCCACAAAGACGCACTGTTCTACAGCAAACTCCTGCTTTAACCGCGTTAGGATGTCCTTAACAGTCTGTTTATCCGGGGTTTTACCCGGAAACACTTCGTGGGTAATCGGAATGCCGTCAGGGGTTACCAACAAACCAAGTTCAACCTGTTTTAGGTCCGGGCGATGAGTGCGGGAGTATCCATACTCTGCGATGGGACAGTGATGTCCGGTCAAATGTGTGCTCGTCAGATCATAGAGTACCAATGACAAACGGAAATTCAGTAAGTTAGTAAGCTGGCTGTATAAATAACGCTCTAACTGCGGCTTAATATCCATAAGATAATCCAGAGCACGGTAAAAATGTTGCAGTTGCCAATCGTGGTTTGCTTCCGGCAAATACATGTCTTCAACAGTTTTAAACAGTTGGAACTTACTAGAAGGATCCAGCAAGCGATTGATGACCATCGCTTGCACGTAACCGGCCACGTCGAAGGTGACGTCACGATCTTTGAGTGCATTACGGATAGCCTCTGTCAACCCCAATTGATCCCACAAAAATTGAACCACGTAGGGAACCCCAAACTGCAGGCAATTATCAGGTTCCAAATCATCAATAGAACCGGTAACACGGTTTTGTAGGAGCGACGCAAGCTTATGGATAAGCTGTTCAATCTCCTTTTCGGAGTACTCGTCAATATTGCCAAGGCTTGCAATACGGCGCTTTTTGACGGATTTTCCTTCCCGATATGACTCGACAATATGAAGGTATCTGTAGGTTTTACCATCAGGCTTTTTTGTAGATACAATTTGAGCAAACAAGAGACTCACCACCACACTGTTTATCACCTACAATTATACTACTTATTTCTTTAAAACAAGGAACCTGTAACAAAAAATACAAATATAGTTTGACCTACATTTTTTGAAAAAATCTGCAATAGAAAGGCCTGAAAACCCGCATGGTTACTGGATTTTCAGACTCAGGAAATATACAAAATCAGCTTTCAACTGTCAAAGATGAGTTTTAACTTAGGCAAAACAGGATTAATAAAAAGTGTAGAGGAGCACTAAGTGCTCCTCTACCAACAAGCGTCAGGTGCTCAACCTAAAGCTGAGCAAAATAATCTTTTATATATAGTATGCCAATATAGAATAAAAATTACTCATTGAGAATACAAAAAAGGAACTTTTAATAGTTCCTTTTTTGTAAAAAAACGCTATCGTTACATAGCCAAGTGCTTAGCCTATTGCTAAGCCAAATAATTCTTTAATTAAATTGTAATGGCTTGGACTATTGGATGTCAAGTGTATTTTTTAATCTATTTGTTATTCGTTCTATAGCGGAGGCTTTCAAAGTCGCAACCCAATGGATGAGACGTGCTTTGTCAATGAACTGTATCTGTTCTGTTTTGGCTTTAGATGGCAAAAGGTTCATTCTACCTTTTTCAATATCGGGTGCTTGAATTATTTCGTGTGTAGCGTATAATTTTGGACTACTTGAAATGGGAATAACAACAACCGTATTTCCAAATATATTTGCCTTATTATTTTGGGCTATTAAAACAAGGTGCTCGCCATTAATCTCCTTACCAATGTTTTGCCCCAATTCTGTTAGATAGATTTCACCCCGTCTCGGACGTATTGGGTGGTGCTTTTTGGGATTATTCACCCTTAACTTTTCGTGATTAATTGCAAGTTGGTGTAAATCTAATTTTTTCTTCAACCATTTACAATATCTTATGCAATCCGAAAGCTTAGATTTATCAATGTCATTTTTTAAGTCTTTTAGACAAGTTTCAAGCCGTTGTATCTCAGCCCAAGTAAGATTGTTAATTAAAGGATTATTGATGAAATTAAGAATATCATTATACTCTTGAAAGTTATCGGTATCTATTTTGCCTTTTATTGAAGCAAATAGTTTGTCTGTTTGCTCGGACTGTTCCATTGAAAGCACCTTATCTCTCATAAATACACCCCGTTTGTTGACGTACAAAGTAATTATATTGCCTATACTATTTAATCGTCAACAAAATCTGTAAAAGATGGAATATCGGGGAAACGCATAATATCCCAATTAACTATTTATATACATCAAAGTAGTCAAATTCTGCCACTATCATTACATTTATTCGTTTGATTTGCCGTACCATTCGGTTACAATTGACATCAGGCAACCAATATAGTATACTAATTACCGTTAGATTAAAGGATTTGCCCGCTGCCGCTACTGTCGGATGGCTGCCAAAGTGTTGCCATTGAGTGCAATTAAGGCATCTAAATTAAGCAGTAAGACAGGTAAAGAAGGATAAGAAACCCTTGATAATCAACATGCGCTCGTAGCTCAGGTGGATAGAGCGGCGGTTTCCTAAACCGCGTCTGCCGGAGGTTCGAGTCCTCCCGGGCGCACCATAAGTTTTGTAACCTTAGAGAATTTAAGGGCTTCAAGACTAGATGAATCATTCGATTTGTCTAGTCTTTTCTTATGTAGAACGTCAGTCTAGGTTCTACACATAATTCAATGTCATTTTAAAGGGAATAGCCTCTGCGTCATCCTTAAAGGACTAACAGAGGCTATTGGCAGTCTATTAGATTTTATTAGATATTGCATAACACCAAAAGATCCGCTGCATTGTAATTACAATATAATTACACAGAGGTGTTGCGAATGGAAGTCGATGTTATTAGAATCGGGAACTCTAAAGGTATTCGAATTCCTGCTAGTATGCTCAAACAATGCGGAATAGACAAGAAAGTAATAATTAAGGTAGTGGGGTCTTATGGCCATAGATGCAGGTTTATTGTCCGTTGGTGAGAAAGTGATCGCGATAGCCGGAACGGCAAGGGGATCTGATACCGCCTTGGTAATACAGGCCGGCTCTTCCCAGCATATTGCGAATCTTCGAGTCAACGAGGTTTTTTGTAAGCCTCTCAATTCGGTATATATTGAGGAACTAAAAGCAAAACTGGGAGTTAACACTCCGGATGAAGTAAGGGCAAAGTTAGGTCAAGGAGAGGTTAAAGTTGCGGAATTTTAGCGGACAAATTGTTGGAACGTTGACTTTTCGGCGCGGAAGACGCCCCAAGGTGCTACATACAGGTGAATTGGGAATTATCGGGAACCAGGATTATTGGGAAATCGGGATCGGTAAGTCCTATCCTTAGCAGTTTTGACAGAATTTGATAGTATATGAAATCCAATAAAGATTTTTTTCTAGGCGTGTTGTTAGTAACGCTCCACCGCTGGCGCTTGACTTACGCTTATACTAACAACACGCCTGTACATCTTTATTGGATACTATATAGATTGAATCGAAAGTGGCAGCGTATTTTGAAACCTTTTGAGCGCACCATGTAAAATAATCACCCGTAGACGTTTTTGTCTACGGGTTTTTTGTCTCTTTGAGGTCTTTTGTTTAGTAGATATTTATCCGGCATGACTGTGCGATGTTGGCTGGTATACAGGCCGGTTCTACGGGAAGACTACTAGTTGTTTTGTATGTGAATTTGTTTCAGGGAGCTGGTATACAGGCCGGTTCTGCGGGAAGACTACTAGTGATAATACGGATAAGCGGTGTAAATAGTTAATGAATTCACTGGTCTTATAGACGTGCGTGGAGGTATATATGAGTAAATTAATTAATAACCGCGAATATAGGCAAAAAGCCTTAAAAGAAATCATTCTGGAACTTCAACAGGGAAAATCTGTGCAGGAAGTTAAAGCTAAGTTTGATAAAATTGCTAAAGATTTAGACCCTGCTGAGCTCGGGCTAATTGAACAAGAACTGATTAACGAGGGCTTACCCATTGAGGAGATTCAGCGTTTGTGCGATTGCGAAGGAAGGAGGGATACTTATGGCCGAGTTAATCAGATACTTTATTACTAACAAATGCAAAAAATGTAATCGTTGCATGGAAGTATGCCCCGAAGGGGCAATCTATGCTGCGGAAGAGAAATACGGTATAAATGATGATATATGCAAAGGATGTGGTATTTGCACTGAAGTTTGTCCAACCAGTGCCATCGTACACGAAACCGATCCGTATCGTAGCATTAACCGCGAAGCAGACTCTTTTTTCGGTGGTGGTGCATGGCATATACCACGGAATAAATTAAAATAGCTGGAGGAATTGGTGTGAATGCATTAACATTAATTATTATCACTATTCTGGTATTAGTCTTGGCATACCGGTTTTATGGCTGTTTTATCGCGGCCAAAATTTTAACGATTGAACCAAGTCGCGAAACTCCGGCACACGAATTCAATGATGGTCGCGACTATATTCCCACTAACAAATGGGTGGTATTTGGGCATCACTTTGCAGCCATTGCCGGTGCAGGTCCTCTTGTTGGGCCGACCTTGGCTGCTCAGTATGGCTATGTACCGGGGTTTCTTTGGTTGCTTATCGGAGCCGTTCTAGCAGGCGGTGTTCATGATATGGTGGTACTTTTTGCATCGATTCGCCATAAGGGGCGATCACTTGCTGAAATTGCTAAGGATGAGGTTGGACGAACAACAGGTGCGGCTGCAAGTTTCGCGGTTCTTGTTATTATTCTTATGACCATGGCTGGGCTGGCAATTGTTATTGTAAATGCGCTGTTTAAGAATGCCTGGGGTACCTTTACGGTAACGGTGACAATCCCGATTGCGATGTTTGTCGGAATATACATGCGTTATCTCCGGCCAGGTCATATCGGTGAAGCTTCTCTTATTGGTACCATTCTCATTTTGATAGGAGTAGTTTTAGGACCGATTGTTAAAGGCTCCGCATGGGCATCCATGTTTACTTTTTCTGAAACTCAGCTGAAACTTCTGTTGCCGGCGTACGGATTTATTGCAGCAACGTTACCAGTATGGTTTCTTCTGGCACCGCGTGATTACCTTAGTTCATACTTGAAAATCGGGACAATTGTTGGACTGGCTTTAGGGATATTTGTTGTAAGACCTGATATTCAAATGCCAGCATTTACAGTGTTTACTGCCGGTGGCGGGCCGGTTATTCCTGGGCCTGTATGGCCCTTTCTCATGATTACCATTGCTTGCGGTGCGGTTTCTGGATTTCATGCTTTGATTGGTTCAGGCACTACCCCTAAGTTGGTGGATAACGAACGGGACATTCCGATGATCGGGTATGGTGCAATGCTGACAGAATGTTTTGTTGCTGTTATGGCCCTTATTGCCGCTACCTCGCTACATCCTGGCGACTATTTTGCCATTAATACCTCAGCTGTCACTTTTCCTAGCCTTGCTTCCATGGGTTATACTATAGTAGATTTACCTCAGTTATCAGCTATGGTTGGAGAGGATGTAGCACATCGTCCGGGAGGCGCAGTATCTCTTGCTGTAGGGATGGCTGCTATCTTTGCCGGTATTCCCGGGTTAAAACATCTAATGGCTTACTGGTATCAATTTGCCATTATGTTTGAAGCTTTATTTATTTTGACAACCATAGATGCAGGAACAAGGGTAGCCCGGTATATCGTACAAGACTTATTCGGCAAGGTTTATAAACCCTTCGAACGGGTTAACTGGTGGCCGGGAGTCATTTTCACCGGTGCAGTAGTGTCATTTGTTTGGGGCTATCTACTCTATGGTGGAAATATTTCAACTATATGGCCAATCTTTGGTGTCGCCAATCAACTGTTAGCTACGCTGGCCCTATGTATTGGCACTACCATCATATTAAAACGGACCAAAAGCATAGCCTATTCACTTGTTACCTTATTTCCGATGGCCGTCCTTTTTGTTACTACAGTCACTGCCGGGAGTATGTCCATCTTTAACACATATTTGCCCAAGGGTATGTTAGTAAATGCAGTTTTGATGGCGCTAATGATTATGGCTGTTGTAATAACGGTGGTAGATTCTGGTTTTAAATGGTATAAGTTTGTACAATACGGAGAAGTAAGGAAGTGAAGTTTATATTCTAATTCATGTTCCTTTTCGGGATGTATTGCGGCAATCTCACTAAGGAGAAAATGCGACAGCGCATGTCAGCGAAAAGGGCAGATCGAAACAACTTACTAATAGCTGAGAAGTTATCTTATACATTGAGCGGGGGTGTTATACACTTCGCCTCCACTATGTAAATCAGATTTTTTACAGAAATATATGAAATCCAATAAAGATTTTTTTAGGCGTGTTGTTAGTAACGCTCCACCGCTGGCGCTTGACTTACGCTTATACTAACAACACGCCTGTAAATCTTTATTGGATACTATATAGAAAACGCTATTTATCTGATGATGGATAAATAGCGTTTTTCTATTTAGGGTTTTAGATTAGATAGGGAGAACTGTATTGATCGTTATCTAAAAAGTTTCTTGACAAACTAACGACATTAGTATTAACGTTATAATGGTTAGTTAAGCAGCGGAATTGAGGTACTTGACATTAAATTAGATAGTATCTTCAAATACAAAGAAACCGTTTTTGCGGGTGAAAGTGAGGCTAAAATATGGAGATGTGGAAAAGAAATCTATTTATTTGCTGGCTGGGGGCTTTTGCAACCTCATCTGCTTTGAGCCAGGTTGCCCCTGTGCTACCGCTGTATATTGAGCATTTAGGCATCCATAATACGGAATCCATTGAAATGTGGTCAGGGATTGCGTTTGGTTGTACAACACTGGTTGCGGCTTTGTTTTCGCCGCTTTGGGGGAAGCTGGCCGATAAATACGGGCGAAAGCCAATGTTGCTCCGAGCCAGTTTGGGTATGGCGATTGTTGTTACTTGTATAGGGTTTGTACAAAATGTGTACCAATTGGTAGGATTTCGTCTATTGCAGGGAACGATTTCCGGATTTAATTCTGGTGCAATTACATTAATTGCTACACAAACTTGTAAGGAGCGGGCAGGCTGGGCATTGGGAATCCTTTCGACCGGCGTTGTTTGCGGTACGCTCTTGGGACCGTTGATAGGCGGTTATTTAGCTGAGGCATTAGGCTTCCGTAGTGTATTTTTTACGATGGGGATTCTGTTACTGATTGCTTTTATTCTTACCTTGGTATTTGTCAAAGAAAATTTTACCAGGAAGGAGACTCACGTACTTAGTTTTCATGAAATTTGTGACCGTCTTCCTGACAAACGGCTCTTGATATCCATGTTTATTACTACGTTCATTTTGCAATTAGCTTTGTTCACGATTGAACCAATTATTACCGTCTATATTGGTGCCTTATCCCCGGGAAGTGATCATATTGCGGTTATTTCCGGTCTGACATTTGCTGCTTCAGGGGTAGCGAGCATACTGGCTGCTCCGTGGCTGGGAAAACTGTCTGACAAAATTGGGGCACATAAGGTAATATTGGTTGCATTAGTTACCGCAAGTTGCTTATTTATTCCGCAGGCTTTTGTGAAAAATGAATGGCAGCTCATGGCGCTCCGCTTTTTACTGGGTCTTTCCACAGGAGCCTTATTGCCGTCAATTAATACCCTGCTTAAACAAAGTATACCTGATGAAGTGGCTGGCCAGGTGTATGGCTATAATCAGATGGCTCAATTTTTAGGTACGTTTGGCGGCGCGGTAGCCGGTGGACAGATAGCCGCGCATTTCGGCCTCAACTATGTGTTTTTGGTTACCAGTGCTTTGCTGTTCTTAAATGCAGTGTGGGTGTATGGCAATGTATTCAGAAGAATTTCCTATGAGTATGTTGAATAGCGGGCGTATCCTACGGTAGAAATCATTAGCGGTTCTAAGAAGAATACCGGGACTTTATGCATTTTCACAAGATGGATTAAGATTCGGACCAGTAGGGTTGGAGAGAACTCATTTACGGAGTGAGTTCTCTTTTTTTCGGCGGCATAAGTACCTTATTGGTTGGTGGCTATTGGATTGCTGTCTCCTTGCTGGTCAGAAAGGGGGGCCTGTGTATCGTGTAAGAGAACGAAAGATTACTGCATATAGCGAAAATCAGTAGCGTTGCAATAAATTCGCTTTAAAATATCAAGATTTAAAACTTCCTAAAATTCACTAAAAGCAATCAAAATCAGTCTATATACCAGTGTTATCCTGGCGAATCATAAAAAAACTCCTTATAATAGAGACGTAGCAGGTAACCCTGTCCACGCACTCTAAAATAAGGAGCAAAAATGCATGGATAAGGATACCACAAAAACCACATTTTTTAAAGTCTTTGAAGCCTTTCCTCTGGAAAAATTTCAACAAGTTGTTATCAATGCCGGTTGCGACCATTACGTAAAAAAGCTCGAAGCTTTAACACTGCTATACTTGATGATCATTGCCCGGGTTTCGAGCTTTACATCTCCGCAAGACATCGCCAACCGCGTCATTTACGACAAGCATCTGCAAAAAGTATTGCATCTTACCTCCATCAGTGCCGCTACATTATCGAGACGTTTGCGCAAAATCGATCACCGTGTTTGGGAACAAGCCTTTACTGCAGTAAAACTCACTGTCTGGCAACGAGTTAAACAGACTAACGCCGGCGGGCAATATCAACTTAACATTCTTGACTCCAGTACTATCACGCTATGTCTCAATCAGTACCGGTGGGCTGATTACCGCCAAACCAAAAGCGGCATTAAGCTGCATCAGCGCATCCTGACAAGCCCGGCCTTGGGGTGGAAGTGGATATGGAGCAAATCGAAAAAGCCAACCAGGTTTATAAGAAAATGGGGTTAGGTGCACGCGACGATGCCTGAAACCGAAGCGTTTGCTTTCCATTTCCGTGACCTCCTTGTTTGGTTGTATTTGCCTGTATTTTTCCTGGCGAAAACGTTCGAAACAGCCGCATCTCATTCACTCATTCAAGTTATTTTGAAGTTATATGAAATCCAATAAAGATTTTTTTCTAGGCGTGTTGTTAGTAACGCTCCACCACTGGCGTTTGACTTACGCTTATACTAACAACACGCCTGTAAATCTTTATTGGATACTATATAGATGTATCATTAGAAAGTATTAAATTAATTTTACTTATATTGATACGTGTTTTCAATTAGTTGCAATTACCAACAGTGAGTAATCCTGAGATGGTGTATTGGGGATTTTACACAATGAAAAGTGAAATATCCTCTTGGTAGAGCTGTAATTTTTACTTTTTTTCAATTAAGTATTGACTTATAGTTTGCTTTAAGGTATAGAATGTATTTACCTGTTTGAAAAAATAGTTATTGTCAAGAATGTTAATATTAATTAATTTCAATTATAAAGGGTAAGAGGGAGGATATTATGGAGAAGTCAAAAGTTTATTTTACTAATTTACGGGCAACGCCCAATATGAATTTGTTGCAGAAGCTGGAGAGATTAGTCAAAAAAGCCGGAATGGAACAAATTGATTTTAAAGGTAAATTTACCGCAATTAAAATTCATTTTGGTGAGCCGGGTAATCTTGCTTTTCTCAGACCTAATTACTCTAAGGTTATTGTTGATATAATAAAAAATCTGGGGGGAAAGGTATTTCTTACAGATTGCAATACTTTGTATGTAGGTAGACGTAAAGATGCTCTTGAACATTTGGATGCTGCTTATGAAAATGGTTATAATCCATTTACTACAGGCTGTCAGATCATTATCGGCGACGGGTTGAAAGGAACCGATGAAGCGTATGTTCCTGTGCCCTGTGGTGAATATGTGAAAGAAGCCAAAATTGGACGGGCCATAATGGATGCAGATATTGTTATCAGTCTGACACATTTTAAAGGTCACGAGCTTACAGGCTTTGGCGGTGCGTTAAAAAACATCGGTATGGGCTCTGGCTCAAGAGCGGGGAAAATGGAGATGCACAGTGATGGCAAGCCTAGTGTACAAAGTAAAACTTGTGTCGGGTGCGGCGCCTGTGTGAAAATTTGTGCCCATAGTGCGATAACTGTTACAGATAAAAAGGCAATGATCGACCATACCAGATGTGTCGGCTGCGGAAGATGTATAGGTACTTGTCATTTTAATGCTATTGTTGCAGCCTGGGATGAGTCTAACGATGTTCTCAATAAAAAAATCGCCGAATATTCTTGGGCGGTATTAAATGGTAGACCGCATTTTCATATAAGTTTAGTTGTTGATGTATCACCCTTCTGTGATTGCCATGCAGAAAATGACGTGCCCATCATTCCTGATATCGGTATGTTTGCATCCTTTGACCCGGTAGCTCTCGATATGGCCTGTGCTGATATGGCGAACAAGGCTCCGGTTATTTCCGGCAGCTACTTGGAGGAACAGCTAAAAAGCCAAGGCTGTAAATGTAGTGAACATGATCATTTCCGCGCTACACATCCGGAAACTAATTGGATGGTCTGCGTTGATCATGCTGAAAAAATCGGTATTGGCACAAAAAGCTATGAGCTTATTGAAATCTAAATCTCGATCATCAACATTGTAAGGATATTAACCCCTAAGGTAAGCCGGAATCAAACTTTACAGAAGTACGGCACGAGTTGCCCTTTAACATGTTTTAGTTTATACGGTCTGATGGAGTTGGAGTCTCCGGCATACCATATAAGTAAAAGCATCCGTAGACATTTTTTGTCTACGGATACTTTTATGGTTAGGGAAAGAATTTAAGTGCTGTGGGTGAAACTGTTTTCGATCCCCAGATGCTCAATATAAAGCGGTAGAACCGGTGCGATTTGACTCAGTCCGGCTGCAGTGGCAAAACATCCAAACCAGAGGATGAATCAATTCCGTGGATGAAGGTATTGATTAAGCGCCGGTAGCTTTCTTCCCGGTCTACCGGTGCGGCAAACCATCCTGCTGCTTCCAGGGATACAAAACCATGCATCAGGCTCCGTAAGCCGCGAACTGCATGGGTGTTGTCGCTGGAAACTAAATTGTATGGTTCCAGTACCTTCGAAATTACCGTCATCATATTTTCTATGGCAGCTTTGAGTTCGAGATTGTCGCGGTTGGGCGAGGATAATATCGCCCGGTACAAGCCCGGTCGCTGGTGGGCAAACGAACGGTAGGCGTTAGCTATGGCCAAAATAGCATCATGCTTTGCTTTACCAATAGCAGCTTCGCTGATTTTTGCCCGTAGCTGATGGGTACCCCAAATGGCCAACAGCTCTCTCAATTCAGGCAGTCCGTTGACATGATTGTATAATGATGGTTTGCGAACTCCTAAGCGGTCCGCCACGGCAGCAAGCGTAACACTGTCCAGACCATTCAAATCAGCAATTTCCGCTGCTGCTGCCACAATGGTTTGACGGTCTAATCCAACGCGGGCAGACAAAAGCTGTCACCAACTTTCCAACTACAGTATTTTGCGGTAGATTGTAAGGGTCACTGATTTTCTTATGCATACTGGAGCAAAAGCGGAAAGTAATGCCGCCTAAATAAATAAACTAACGACTATAATTGTAAAACTAATGGAATTAGTTGTCAATATTGATGCTGAACTGATGATGTACTATTTGTAAAACTAATAGTGCCCCATCGTGACGGTTCTCAAAAAGCTGCACTGACCTATTGACTTCAAGTGTACTCAAAGGTGTATCATAAAATGGGGGTAGAATTCGATTGATAAACTAAAGCTTGTGGGAGGTTCGGCCAATGGGATATACAATTAAGCAAGTGGCGGAAAAACTTGCTTTGACCACATATACAATAAGATATTATGAAAAGGAAGGGTTACTGCCTTTTGTTGACCGGGACGAAAACGGAAACCGTGTATTTAGCGAAACTGATATTGAATGGGCTATGTTAATTTGCTGTTTGCGGGACACAGGAATGTCTGTTTCTGAAATCAAGCGTTATGTTGATCTTTGTATGGAAGGCGATAAAACAATTGAGGTTCGCAGACAAATACTTTTAGAACACAAACATATCGTAGAACAAAAAATCGCGCAAATGAACAAGTACCTGGCTAAAATTGATAAGAAACTGGAATATTATGACAATGTTATGACAGGTAAGGCAATCGACAGATGTAACCCTAAGGCCAAAGAGTGTGGTACCCGTGTTATTAACGGGGTATGACCACGACGATAGAAAAGTGGCATATATGAAAATGAATTAGTTTCTAAAGATATAAGTATAGGCTGTTGTCTATGCCTTTTTTTATTTATGTAGTACCGAGTTGTTAGCAAAAACAACTAATCAAATTCGCGCTTATCCATCTTTTGGATGGCGTTTATTCTGGGAGCACTCTCAGCCTTCGGGCCTTTATCTATTAACATGGACCAGGCAAAATCGGTTGGCAGCGCATCGGCTCTTATTGGTCTGTTATCTTTTGTTTTGGGAGGGATTATGGCGCCGCTTGCCGGAATTGGCGGAAGCCATACCGCCATCCCTATGGGTATTAGTATTGCCGTTGCCGAAACTGCTGCTGTCCTCTGTTATTTTTTCCTGGTAAAACACAATTATACTAGCGTTTGCCGTTTTCGGGGCAATGAAAAGAGTTGATGACAAAGTCCCGGAATTTTTTTGTTGCAGGAGAAGCATACCGTTCTTTAATCCAGGTTAATCCGATGGTTCGATAACATTTAGGCCGGGAAATCGGTATAAAAGACAGCTTGGTGTTGTCGATACCTGGCAGACGAGGGATGATGGCAACGCCAAGCTTTGTTTCTACCAGTCCTGCCACTGTCATAATTTCTTCTCCTTCAAATGTTATGTTTGGTGTAAAGCCGGCTTCCCGAAATAATTGATCAGTTAAAATACGTAAACTATAATCTTTTTTTAAAGTGATGACAGGCTCGCCCGCGATTTCGGCGAGATGAAGGCTTTTGCGGCCGGCTAATCTATGGTCGCTGGAAACGACGACGAACAATTCTTCGGTAAATAACGGAATCCACTCAATTTTTTCCTGGGTTACTATAGGAGAAGACAGGCATAAATCAATTTCACCTGATTTCAATTGCTCTAAAAGTAGATGGGAAGGGTTTTGATAGAGTTTAAATTGTATGTTTGGATATTCGGCATGAAACCTGCCAAGCAGATCAGGGACGATATGTGCTCCTTGCGAGTGCAAGAAAGCTAATGATACCACTCCGTGGTCTGGATCAATAATGTCTTGAATTTCCTGCTTGGCTGCAATAATTTCTTGCATAGCCCGGTCCACATGCTTAAAAAAGATTTCCCCAAAGCGATTCAAAGTAACATTTTTGCCATGGCGTTCGAATAGGGGAATGCCAAGCTCTTCTTCAAGCTTAGCGATAGAACGGCTGAGTGCTGGCTGTGAAAGGGAAAGCTGCTTAGCGGCCCGGGTAAAGTGTTGCAGTTGGGCAACTGTATAGAAGTATTCTAATTGATGCCATTCCATGAATTCGACCACCTTTAGAACCAATTTCATAAAGAGAGATTTAGCTTTACCAGGTTTTTAACTCCATCTGGGGTTTAGTCGAACTTATCCAGCGGCTTAGTCATCAGATAAAACATAGATATATTGATAATAATAACTGCCTGTTACTATAACGTCAACTAAACTGGCAGGTGAAAGTGTGTTACTTGTTATGATCTAAAATGCATCGGTTTTATTAATATGATGCATTGGACAGCCGGTTTGCTTGGGAGTTAATATGGAAGAAATAATAAAGGAAACTATACAAGAGGAGAAAGTATTTAAAATGGGGTTTATTCACAAAAAAGACACAGTCTATTGGAAAGCTATTTCATCATTATTTTTAGGTAGTTTTGTGACTTTTGCCAGTCTATATTGCACCCAGCCGCTTATTCCGCTTTTTTCACAGCAATTTCAGGTGAGCCCGGCATTAGCTAGTTTATCAGTATCGCTCACAACAGAACTTATGTCCTTTTTTATGCTTGTCGTTTCGTGGGTTTCCGATGCCAAGGGACGTAAGCTGATTATGGGGATTTCTTTGCTGCTTTCTGCTATGTTGGAAATAGTTATCGCCTTGAGTAATAATTTTACCTCATTGCTGGTATTGCGTGCTTTGCAGGGGATTACCCTTGCCGGGTATCCTGCCATCGCAATGGTTTATATTACCGAGGAGTTTGAGCCGGCAACAAGTGGCCTGGTGATGGGGATATACATTAGTGGCAATTCTATTGGGGGACTGACCGGTCGTATGCTTATCGGCGCGCTTACCGATTTGTTTTCATGGCATATTGCTTTAGTGTTCATTGGGGTGATAAGTTTATTTGCGGGAATATGGTTCTGGCTTAATTTGCCTGATTCCCGTAATTTCTCACCGCGACCAAGAGTAATAACTGACATGTTATCTGTGTTATGGAGAACGGCAAAACAGCCGTCATTATTGATATTATTCATAATGGGATTTTTAGTTATGGGCGGATTTGTAACATTTTACAACTATATCGGCTATCCCTTGATGGCGCCGCCCTATAACCTAAGCCAAACTCTTGTTGGATTTATCTTTGTCGCTTATTTGGTAGGAACATTTAGTTCAACCTGGATGGGGAATCTTGCGGATCATATCGGTAGACCGAAAGTAGCTTGCCTATCTATCTGTATCATGCTGGCAGGATGCCTTGTGACACTATTCTTAAATTTGTACTTAAAGATTGCCGGAGTAGCAATATTTACGTTCGGTTTTTTTGGCAGTTACTCAGTAGTGAGCAGCTGGGTGGGTCAGTGTGCGAAAACAGACAAGGCTCAAGCTTCGTCTTTGTATCTTTTATTTCACTATACCGGCGCAAGTGTTATCGGGGCTTGGGGAGGCAGGTTTTTGAGTTCGTATGGTTGGAATGGCGTAGTTATGCTGACTGCTGCAGCGCTTATTTTAGCGCTGATGCTTTTAAGTGTTTTTTTCTCAGGCAGCATGCGGCGGAAAGAAAATCAGAATGTGGCGGCATGTTAAACCTTTAGCTGGATAAAAAAGAAATATCCCCGGCATGCATTCGCCAGGGACTTAAAAGGAGAGAGATAGAATCCTAACACTATTATTATATCCATAATTGGCAATTTTAACCCTTGTGCATCGGCGCAAGGGGTTATTTCTTTGGCTATAGTTATTTGGTTTATTCTCATATACATCATATGTATGCATACTATTACCTAATAGAAGAATAGATATAATTAGACAATTTTACCGAGGAGGTTTGGCAAATGGCAGATACGTTCTACAAATGTATACACTGTGGTTGGATTTATAAGACAGAGGATGGAAAAAAACCGGAAATTTGTGAACGGTGTGGCAGTAAAGATACAATTATTTCAGTAGCTCAAGAACCCGGGCAATTCGGCTGTGTCGGTAAGTAAGACCAGTAATAACCCTTTGCAGACTCTGCAGAGGGTTATTTTTTTAGCTATATAGTATCCAATAAAGATGTACAGGCGTGTTGTTAGTATAAGCGTAAGTCAAGCGCCAGCGGTGGAGCGTTACTAACAACACGCCTAGAAAAAATCTTTATTGGATTTCATATATATCAACAAAGATTCGCGAATTTTAGAAAAGATACTAAGGAACTTTTTGGTCTAATTAGAGAAAAAATGTAAACTGGGACTAGAATTAAGATTCAAATTCGGGTATTATGGAATTGGTAATGATTGTAACCATCGGTGATGGAATCCGGATAATAGACAGTTATGGGGGGAATTTACTGTGGGTACAAGGTACAATATCGACAACTTAAAACTTAAGGTAGCCTTGAATGTTGAAGGAATGAGTTGCGATCACTGCAAAAAGGCTGTGGAAGCAAGGGTCATTACTATGTATGGAGTGGATTCGGCGGTTGCCGATCTTGCCGCCAAAACACTTACCGTGGAGTTTGATCCGAATTGTGTTACACTGAAAGAAATAGCGGCAGCAGTGACCGAAGAAGGATATACCGTATCTGTATAAGAAAGCTCAAGAAAATTAAAGTCTTACCCACAAGCTCAATGACGTATAATTATATAAGCCATTGGGCTTTTTCAATATATCCATAATATACCGGTAAAGTAGTGTTGATTTTTTTTTGTTGACACTATATACTATTAAAGTAACATTTCGAAGAGCCCTTCGCGGCGGTGAGAACAGTGGATGACAGCTATTATATGGGTCTGGCGCTGGTTGAAGCTCAAAAGGCTTTTGACTTAGGCGAAGTGCCGATTGGTGCTGTATTGGTAATGGACAATCAGGTAATTGCCACTGCTCACAATATGCGTGAACTGTGGCATGATGCCACCGCGCATGCCGAAGTAATTGCAATCCGGGAAGCGTGCCGGGTATTAAAACGCTGGCGGTTGACTGGAGCTACACTTTATGTTACTATAGAGCCGTGTCCCATGTGCGCAGGTGCTCTGGTCATGAGCCGCGTGGACAGGCTGGTATATGGAAGCCCGGATTATAAAGCCGGGGCAGTTGAGTCATTGTTTAATGTTGCGCAAAATTCTGCCCTGAATCATCGATTAGAAGTAACCGCTGGTGTACGTGCTGAAGAATGTGCAGCCATTATGAAAGAATTTTTCCGTCAACGCCGGAAGTAATATGGAGAGGTGTCCGAGCTGGTCGAAGGAGCCTGACTCGAAATCAGGTAGGCGGGGAACCGTCTCGTGGGTTCGAATCCCACCCTCTCCGCCAGAAAAGCCAACGCTTTCAGGGTTTTACTCTGAGAGCTTTTTTATTGCGTAGTACAAAGGAGCCGTTATCCCGTTTTTATGAGGGATAACGGCTCTTATTGGTGCGCCCGGCATGGGGCTTACTTGTTGGCGAAAGTCCAATATGGAAGTTGATAGTGACAACCGTTAGCTTAAGACAAAGGTGCATCGTGAGGTGGAATCTGAAGTCAGCAGAGGTCATACTGCTAGAGCGGATATTACGCTCTGAACGGTGAAGGCTAACAACGGAAGCCACGGAGTGGATGGAATGACGGGGTTCTGCCGCACATGCCAATTCTCCTTATTTTAGAGTGCGTGGACAGGGTTACCTGCTGCGTCTCTATTATAAGGAGCTTTTTTATGGTTTGCCGGGATAATACTGGTATATAGACTGATTTTGGTTGCTTTTGGATAATTTTAGGCAGTTTTAAACCTTGATGTTTTTAAGTGAATTTATTGGAATGCTACTGATTATATCTATATAGTATCCAATAAAGATGTACAGGCGTGTTGTTAGTATAAGCGTAAGTCAAGCGCCAGCGGCGGAGCGTTACTAACAACACGCCTAGAAAAAAATCTTTATTGGAATTCATATAGTTGGCAGTAATAACAGTTAATGTCTATAGTTCTTAAGATTAAGTAAATAAAAAAAATAAATTTAATCAAAATTGAAGGAATTATTACTTTTTTGTCGAAATAAGAAATTATTCAATATTAATGAACGATATATGATAATATCGCACAAAATGATATATATATTTTAAAAATAGTGTTATACTGGCGGATATGTGAGGGGTAATAAGATGAGTGTTGCATATCTTGATTGCTTTTCCGGTATTAGTGGCAACATGATGGTAGGAGCGTTGCTTGATGCAGGAATGCCGATGGGATATCTGGAGACAGAACTTAAGAAACTACCGTTGTCATCCTATAAATTAATTGACAAGGAAGTGACGAAAAAAGGAATTAGAGCCAGATATTTCAATGTCGAGGTACGCAAATGGTTCCAACCTTCCCGTAACTTTACTGACATACGTAATATTATAGAAAAAAGTACGTTATCTGATCAAGTCAAACAGTGTTCATCAGCGATTTTTTCAAAACTGGCTGCTGCCGAGGCTAAAGTCCATGGAGTTCCGGTTGAAAAAATCCATTTCCACGAGGTCGGCGCCGTTGATTCCATTATTGATATTGTGGGTACGGCAATCGGTCTAGAATACTTGGGAATTAAGGAGATTTACGCGTCGGCTTTACATGTAGGTGCAGGCTATGTTAAATGCAGCCATGGACAAATGCCGGTTCCGGCACCGGCGACGGCAGAACTGTTATCAGGAATTCCTTTTTATGCAGAGAATATAAAAAAAGAACTTGTTACTCCTACCGGTGCCGCCATTGTCGCTACTCTGGTAAAAGGATTTGGTTCAACTCCGCCCAATTTCAAATCAAGAAAAGTTTGTTACGGAGCCGGCAGCAGAGATATAGAAATACCTAATGTTTTGCGCCTTTATCTGGGAGAAAAGAATTATGCTGCTGAAACCGGAAATGCCGGCGAAACTAAGATTGTTGAGACGAACATTGATGACCTTAATCCGCAAGTATACGGATATGTCATGGAACGGTTATTTGCCGCCGGGGCGCATGATGTCTATCTTACCTCGATCATTATGAAGAAAAACCGTCCCGGAACCAAAATAACCGTTATGGTGTCACCGGAAAAGGTGAATGATATTGTACAAATCATGTTAGCGGAAACAAGTACGTTGGGTGTTCGTATCTTGGGCTGTGAAACGGCGCATGTTGATGTATCCATGATTAATGTAGATACCGAGTGGGGAACAGTTAAAGTTAAAGTAGGGAAGCTGAACGACAGGCTGATAAATGTCGCTCCTGAATTTGAGGATTGCAAAACAATTGCGGCCAGGCATAAAATTCCCTTAAAAACCATCCATTTACACGTATTGCGTAACTGCGGCCCGATGCTTGACCTGATGGCAAAGTAACCCGATAGCGGGATAAGTAATTGGATTTAGGATTGCGATTTATCTGAACTGTCAATATTTAAAAAAAAGGGTATGATTATGGGTAATTCGACCAATGACAGTAAGCAAATTCAGTCTATCGCCAGAGCGGTTAGTATTTTGGAGCATTTGGCTCTTAACGGCAATGAGGACAGTCTGAGTAATATCAGCAGAACTATCGGCTTGAGTAAGAGTACAACTTATAGTATTATCGCTACGCTTGAACAGTTGGGTTTGGTACAGCAGGATCAAGTATCTGCCCGGTACTCATTAGGTATGAAGCTATTTGAATGGGGGCAAGTCGTTCATTCCAGTATGGATTTGCGGAAAATTGCCGTGCCGCCGCTGCAAGATCTGGTGGCAAAATATGGTGAAACCGCACATCTGGGCGTTTTGTCACAGGGAGAAGTAGTATATATAGATAAGGTCGATAGTCAACATTCCATTCGTATTGCCTCGCAGATTGGCGGTCGAAATCCGGCGCATTGTACAGGCGTTGGCAAAATGCTGATGGCAGAATTGCCGGCTATAGAGATTGATAAAATCCTCGCAGAAAAGGGACTAACCAAATTTACTGAAAAAACGGTAACTGATCCTGCTGTGCTGAAACAGCATTTGTGCAAAATTCGTGAGCAGGGATATGCTATCGATGATGAGGAAATTGAAAGCGGCTTAACTTGTGTAGCCGCACCGATACGAAATCATTGTAAAGAGGTGGTTGCCGCCATCAGTCTGTCGGGCCCCACGCATCGAATGAATGCAGAAAACTTAGATCAGATTATTGCCGATGTAGTTTCTACAGCTGATCTAATCTCAGCGCATCTAGGCTATAAGAGATAATGATTTATTAGAGTATATTCACCAACTACTCTTTTTTTAGATCAAAGTATGAACAGCGTGCGATAATGCAGGACAAATAATTGAGAACATTCTCGCAATGCTGTTGTAATACCTTGCAATAATAGTGAAGTAAAGGGGGAATGCTGTAGAGAGTGGCGGAGGCATTAATAATTTGTATAGCATCGTAGAAATGGTTTTCTTTATTTAGTAAAGGGAGGGATTCATTTGAAACTTATTTCATTAAAACCATTGATTGATAAGGACAAATGTATTGGCTGTGGTATTTGCAGTAAAGTCTGTCCGGCTGCAACAATTTCCATTGAAGACAAAACGGCATGCGTAAATGAGGAGTTTTGTCGTGGTTGCGGGGCGTGTGAACAACGCTGTCCTGTATATGCCATCACGATGACAAAGCTTGAAAAACCATATAAGGTATCGGTTAATGTGGATGACGTTCCCTATGAAAAAATCGAAGAATTGTGTAAATCAGCTCATATGCATCCGGAGCAAATCATTTGTTTCTGCACAACTACCAGAGCTGAGGAAGTGGCAGCTGCCGTTTTAAAAGGCGCAAAAACGCCTGAGGAAATATCCAGACAGACCGGTATTCGCATGGGGTGCAAAGTAGAGTGTATCCAACCTATTCTGCGAATCTTAAAGGCAGCGGGAATTGATCCTGAGCGTCCCAACGGCTATCAATGGTATGGTGCTACGCCAACGTTATGGGACATTTCGCCCGAAATCAAAGAGAAATACAAAACAAGCGGCTTTTATTTTGATGAAGACATTAAGATTATAGACAAGGTAGTTAAAGCAAAAGGAAGCAGGGGGGATCGTTGATGCGCAAACCGATTACACCAACAGCGGCAAAAGTATCGCAATATGGTATTCATCCTAACCTCGTAACGAAAAGGATGGCCGACTATCCGGAAATGACTTCAGTTATGGTCAAGGAACTTTTCCCTGATGCGCCTGATGTTATTTATCCCAGTGCCGAGGGAGATGGGCTTGAGCTTATCAGAAAAGCGACAGTTGATGCCTTAAAAGATGTCGATATGTCAATGATTAAGCCCGGGCATTCTGTAAATGTGCTTGCTTCGCATCATGGCTTTACATTATTGGGTGGTCAGCCGTATGCAACATTTTTGAAAATGGTGCGTGATGAAATCGAAAAAAGAACAGGCGCGACCGACATCAGGCTGCGGGCCGGTAATGGTCTCCGCTTTCGCGAGACGGAAGAGTATATAAAACAGTACGGACTGGATGTCCATTTCAAGGGGAAAGCCAGATGTATCGCCCCCATTGATGAAGGCGTTCCTATTCAAACCGAGATTGGTACATTGTACGGGATTAAGTCGGTATATGATGCCGATTGGATCGTTCATGCTCACAATAGTGATGTTAGGGAAGTGCACTTTCACCGTCATGTGGACCGGGCCGTCAAACCCTTTGGCATGAGTTACGCTCGCATTGAAACCCGCTCAACCTATCATCAAAATCTAGGACCCCGGGGTGCCAATTTTACGGCTCGCTCCATTTTTGAGTCGGACTTTGTAAAATCGAAATTTGCCTTTACCGCCTTTTTAAACATGGCTCCCAGTGGCGTGGTAGGCGTAGTGGCCGCCAATGACCTGTTTAAGCTTAATGATTATCTTACTTTTGTCGGTCTTAATTATTACGGAAAAATTATGACCTTACTCGGGGAGATTGATGAATGTATTGTGGGACTTGATTTTCCGTGTCCGGTGCCCTATGTATTTGCAGCCGGTGTAATTTATGCCAATATGGTGGGCGCCAATGTCGACCTGTTTGATCTTGACGGCGATCTGCCCCCTTATACCTGGTATACTGAGGCCTTTTACGGAAAAAACGGCAAGCCGCTTATTGATGATATTACACCGGTAAATCCCGCTATTAAGATGGTCATTCATAACTACGCCTGGGGCGGTTACCCAAGTGCTTTCTTCTCGGAACAAATACCAACAATCATTGTAAAGCAAGAACAAGCAGAACTCTTTGACAATGACCCGCAGAACTTAGAGTATACCAAGCATGCAGTTGTTTCGGAAAATCTTGACAGCGCCATGCGTTTTGCCTATAAAACGGCAAAAACCGATAAAGTCTTAATCTTTGATGGCGCTATCGGCGGTCTTAACATCAGCCAAAGTCTCCTGAAACTGTTGCAGGAAAAAGCGCCTGTTGTCTCCAAACGCGTGGATGAGGAATTAATGCCGAAATGGCTGAAACAACGCGGTATTTCTCATTTGACACCAAAAGTAAATAAAGAACGGTAGCATTCATGGGCGAGCATCGGCTTAAAGATTTGGCAGCGCGGATTATGGTAACATCAGTGGACGTATAAATGAATATAATATTAGGAGGAGATTATTTATGGCGTGGATGGAACCAGGGTATAAACTTTTCGACAGCCTAAAAATTGCAGTAAAAAATGCTAATGCTGCGGGAATTGGCACAGGATTTGTCGCCGCGATTTTTAGTATCATGGGCCCGGGAGTTATTGTTATGAATGCCGCTCAGCAGGGTAAACTCGCACCTGAGGTGGCTACCTCCTGGTTGTTTGCTATCTATATGACCGGTGGACTGTTTACCATATATTACGCGCTCAAGTATCGGCTACCGCTCGTTGCTGCTTATAGCATTCCGGGAGCGATTATCATCGGCAAATCACTGACCCATCTTCCTCACGCCGAAGCCGTGGGAGCCTACTATATGGTGGCGTTGATTGTTGGTTTGATCAGTACTTCGGGGTTAATAAAAAAGGCCATTAATTATCTTCCACTGCCAGTAATGCTGGGGATGATAGCCGGTGTCATGATGAGCTTTGGCGTTAATCTGGTTAGCGCAATAAAAGAACAACCGGCACTCATCGGCCCGCCCGTACTCCTGTTCTTTGTACTCACGGCATTGAAAGGATTTTCAAAAAAGTTTCCTCCAATTTTGGGTTCTATTTTACTTGGCGGCTTTTTAGCAACCTCTCTGGGTATGGCCAAGTGGGATGTACTTCATTTTCAATTGGCTACTCCGGTGATGTTTCTGCATCCTGAGTTTACTGCCAGAGCGTTTTTCGAGCTGACAATTCCGTTAACGGTGTTAGTGCTTGGGGTGCAAAACATTCAGGCAGTGGGTGTGCTAATGGCCGAAGGATATAAAAATCTTCCGATTAATTCCATATTTATCGTTCCGGGCCTAGGAACTGTTTTGAATGCAATTTTCGGCGCCCATCCCTGTGTAACCGCCGGCCCCAGTACGGCAATCTGCGCCAGCCCGGCAGCCGGTGAGGATAAATCGCTCCGCTTTATTGCCGCTATCTCTGAAGGAAGCTTTTGGATTTTGTTTTCTCTTTCCGCCGGTGTTGCCATTGCCGTTGCCGGGCTGGTACCGAAAGAGCTCACCGCTATGCTGGCAGGACTTGCAATGTTTGGGGTATTAATCAGTGCCTTTAGCGGTGCATTTTCCGGCAGATTCAAATATGGTTCTTTCGTGTCTTTTCTGGTAGCCGTCTCCAATATCACCGTATTTAATATTGGCGCACCCTTCTGGGCGTTGATTGCCGGTGTTTTGTTCTCTATCCTGATGGAGCGTGAAGATTTTGTATTGCAACGTCAAATGAAGGAACAAGAAATGAAGGAACTGGAATTAGCGTGTGAAAGTGGGCAAAATGCCTAAATTAATTACCGGGGAGGGATTTCGGTGGCAAATGACATACGTGATATCATTTTCGCAACTGTTCGGGACAATGAGTATACTGCACACCTGTCAGCAGAACAGGACGGGGTAGTATCGGGTGTAGCGCGGCTACAAGCAGTATTGGAGCAGAGGCAGATAAAATATCAATTTTTTAAAAAAGACAGCGATTTCGTAGCAGCAGGCGAGGTGATTTTCACTCTGTCAGGGACACCGAAAGACATTGCGGTTGCCGAGGAGTTTGCTATCGGCATGCTGAGTAAACCTTCAGGGATTGCTACTGCTGCCCGCAAGGCAGTGTCTATGGCCGGGTCTATGCGCATCGTCAGCGGCGCCTGGAAAAAGGCGCCGCCGGAAATTAAGCTGATTGTCCGGGAAGCCGTAACTCATGGCGGGGCGTCTTTCCGTATTGTAGATGTACCGTTTTTGTACCTGGATAAGAACTTTGTCCGCATGCTGGGTGGTATTAAGGAAACATTGGCTGCCGTTGGTGCCATGCCGGAACTCAAGGTGATCCAGGTCAAAGGAGAAACGGGAAATGTGGCCGCCGAAGCAGTGCTGGCTGCCGAATGCGGGGCCGGAATTATTATGGTGGATACCGGCAATATCGAAGATTTACGCAAAGTAAGTGCCAGTCTGAAAGAAACCGGCTATCGCTCCAAGGTTCAACTGGCTTTTGCCAAGGGCATTGCTTTGCAAAATATCGAGAAGCTGCAAGCAGAAGACATTGATATTTTGGATATTGGCATGCAAATTATTGATGCACCGTTATTGGATATGAAACTTGATGTAGTAGGGAGCTAGCTATCATGAAATTAAACCTGCTTGAGAAAACAGAACTGCGGATTCAGAACGTACTGATGAAAGACGTGAACTTGACTGCTATTGCGTCCATCGTGGCCGAAGTCCTGGAATTGCCACAGGAAAAAGTACTGGTAATTGATGTAAGACCTGATCATTTTTGTCTGGATATTTTAGAAAAAACGATTGGAGTAAACCAGATTATTGGTAAAGAAAAGGCACTTTTGGAGAAACTGGGAGAAATCCCCGGTCTTACGGTAGGCCCCGATACTTTTATTGATTCACGTGGCATTATGGGCCTGATTAACTGCGATGAGGTTGAGGCTGAGCACATTGTAGCGCGAACCCAGGATATGCTTACAGAAATCGAAAAAAATGTTTTGGCCCGTGCGCTGATTTACTCCACAGGGTTTGAACTTGAGCAGGCAATGATTGAAGATACGAATTCCCCATATCTCTGTAAGGTTTTGCAAGCAAACGGTTACAAAGCAGAATTCGGCGGCATAATTGCAGACAGCAAAGGCGCTATCAGTAGCAAGATTATGGATGCTGTTGACCGCGGCTTTGGTCTGGTGATTACCACAGGCGGTGTGGGGGCGGAGGACAAAGATTTCAGTGTTGAAGCGCTAACTGCCATTGATCCGGCGGCGCTCACTCCCTATATTGTGCAATTTAAAAAGGGAACAGGAAGACATGTGAAA
This sequence comes from Sporomusaceae bacterium ACPt, assembly GCA_041428575.1. Lineage (GTDB taxonomy): Bacteria > Bacillota > Negativicutes > Sporomusales > Sporomusaceae > Sporomusa_D > Sporomusa_D carbonis. Next base: position 3,950,570 of record CP155570.1, on the reverse strand, counting down.
GATGGGGTTCGTATTGGGATTGGCAGGGTTGGCCTTGCTACCATTATTAACTTGCCTGGCCCGCATGATGAAGTGGTTGCTGCCGCCGAAGTTTTGAAAAAGTATTGCCGCGCCGGGTGGGTGGATCATGTGGGGTTGGCTAATGAGATTGCCCATGTGCTGCGGCAAAAATTGCAACACAAAAAATGGAGGGATCATCATGGAACCAAGCATCATTAAGCAATTGGCGGCCGAGCTTTATGAGGCCGAAAAAACCGGGGAAGCCATAGCAACCATTACTGACAAGTATCAGCTTACGAATGATGAAGCCTATGAAATTCAAATTGAAGGTATGAAACTGCGGCTGGCTGACGGCCATCGTATCGTGGGTAAAAAAATCGGTTTGACAAGCAAAGCCATGCAAAATGCGCTTGGCGTATTTGAGCCCGATTACGGTTATATTGCCGATTACATGATGAGTTATGAAGGCGAACCCATCCTACTGAGCGAGCTCGTCGCGCCTAAAGTCGAACCGGAAATTGCGTTTGTATTGAAGGAAGACCTTCAAGGACCTGGAGTTACCGTTGCCGATGTTTTACGGGCTACGGCCGGCATTATGCCGGCCATCGAGATCATTGACAGCCGGGTAAAAGACTGGAAAATCAAAATTCAAGACACGATTGCCGACGGGGCTTCGATCGGGCGGGTTGTCTTGAGCGGAAAATTGACCCCTGTCGATGATATAGATATGAGATTCATGGGGCTTGTTCTTGAAAAAAACGGCGAGATAGTTGCTACGGCTGCCGGCGCCGCTGTTCTGGGACATCCGGCCAATGCCGTTGCCTGGTTGGCTAATAAGCTGGCAAAGTATAATATCAGCCTGAAAAAGGGCGAGGTTATTATGTCCGGCTCCTTTACCGCCGCCTGTCCCGTAACCGACGGAGATAATGTAACATGCTATTTTGACCATATTGGCAGTGTATCTGCACGTTTCAAAAAATAGGAGGGGATCTTGTGAAGTTAAAAACAGCTATTGTGGGGCCGGGAAACATTGGGATTGATTTAATGCTCAAAATAGCTCGCAGCGAGCATTTGGAGCTGGTGATGATGGCCGGGATTGTCCCGGATTCTTATGGACTAAAACTAGCGGCGGAGAAGGGGATCAAAACTACCCTTGAAGGTATTCACGGTATATTAAAGGAAAAAGACATTGATATCGTATTTGACGCTACTGGTGCGCGGGCTCACCAGATGCATGCGCCGCTATTAAAAGAAGCGGGAATTTTTGCGATCGACTTAACGCCGGCGGCTGTAGGGCCGTATTGTGTGCCGGCCGTAGAATTGAACTTTGCCTTTGATATTGACAATGTCAATATGGTGACCTGCGGTGGTCAGGCTACTGTTCCCATTGTGGCTGCTGTAAACCGGGTTACGCCTGTCGAATATGCCGAAATTGTCGCCACAATCTCCAGTAAGAGCGCTGGTCCTGGTACCCGGCAAAATATCGACGAGTTTACCGAAACTACCAGGAGTGCGCTGATCAAAGTGGGCGGGGCCAAAGATGCCAAAGCCATTATTATATTGAATCCTGCCGAGCCGCCGGTTATGATGCGGAATACCATTTATTGCAAGTGTGATACCAGTAAGATTGACCAAATTACAGAATCTATACACGCCATGGTGGCCGAAGTAAAAAGATATGTTCCCGGTTATCGTTTGAAAGTTGAGCCCTATGCCGATGGTGAGAGAATCATTGCCATGGTTGAGGTTGAGGGTGCCGGTGATTATCTTCCCAAATATTCCGGCAATCTGGATATCATCACTTCGGCGTCCATTGCTGTGGCTGAGCGTTATGCCGAACACAAAATGAAGGGGGCTAACTAATGAAACAGATTCGTATTATTGATGCCACATTGCGCGACGGTATGCATGCCGTTAGCCATTCGCTGTCAGCAGAACAAATGGGGGCAATTGCCCAGCGTTTGGATGAAGCTGGTGTGACTACCATCGAAATCGGGCATGGCGATGGTATTGGTGGATCATCATTACAATATGGTTTTGCTAAAGCTTCAGACAGAGAATATTTTGCCGCCGTTTCCAAAGCCCTAAAAAATTGTAAGATGGACGTACTGTTAATTCCGGGTATCGGAACGATAGAGGACTTAAAAGTCGCGATGGAATACAATGTTCATACCGTCCGGGTTGCTACCCATGTTACCGAGGCCGATGTGGCCGAACAACATATAAATTTTGCTAAAAAGAATGGTCTTGAGGCCATCGGCTTTCTGATGATGAGCCACATGGCGCCTGTAGAAAAAGTGGTTGAGCAGGCCAAACTTATGGAGAGCTATGGTGCCGATGTGGTATATATGGCTGACTCGGGCGGAGCCATGGTGCCTGATGAAGTTAAAGCAAAAATCTCGGCACTCAAAGCAGCTATTAATGTTCCGGTAGGGTTCCATGCGCATAATAACTTAGGCCTTGCCGTCGGCAACACATTAGCCGCTATCGAAACCGGCGCCACTGTAGTGGACGGTACTGTCCGCGGTCTTGGTGCCGGCGCTGGCAATACCCAACTGGAAGTGTTGGTCGCAGTACTGAATAAAATGGGTTATGACACCGGCATTGACCTTTACAAACTGATGGATGTCGGCCAGGAAATGATCGATCCGCTTATGCATCGCCCCCAAATCATCAGTAACGATGCTCTGGTTATAGGTTATGCCGGCGCTTACGGCAGCTTCCTGCTCCATGCTCGCCGTGCTGCCGAGAAATTTGGTGTTGATGCCCGTGACATTTTGATGGAGCTAGGACGGCGCAAAACAGTGGGTGGCCAAGAAGACTTGATCATTGATGTTGCCATTGAACTTAGTAAACAACGTAAACAAAATGTCGGCTAATCATGAGAAACCCCTGCACTGACCGGATCACAAAGGCGCAACAAATGATGGCCGAGACGAACCTTGATCTCTTGCTGGTAACCAATCGCGAAAACCTTATTTATTTTTACAGGTTTGACCCAAATTGAATGTTTGGCGCTGTTGATTCCACGGCAAGGTGAATCGTGTGCCATAACTTTATGGCTGGATGCTGATTATGTTCGGAGTAAAACCGGAATTACAACAGTGGAGTTTTGTTGATTATATGATAAACTAAATTGGCAAAAGGCAGGAGAATTTGATATGTCTGTCTTAGAACAAATGCTTATGGTAAACAAATCTTTTGTTGCTAATACACTACTTACCCATGAACAAACCGGTGTAAACGTTGGCAAATTGCCAAAAAGGAACCTGGCAGTGTTTACTTGTATGGATACTAGGTTGGTTGATTTTCTTGAACCGGCTCTGGGGCTTAGGCGGGAAGATGCCGTAGTAATAAAAAATGCCGGCAATTCGGTTACAGGCCCTTTTGAGGCTACCATCCGCAGTCTGGTTATTGCGATATATGAACTTGGGGTGCAGGAAATTATTGTTATCGGTCATGAGGATTGTGGCGTGGCTCACTCCAGTGCCGATCTTGTGATTAATAAGATGCTGGCCAGGGGAATTTCGCGGGATGCTATAAAAATGATTAAAGATGATTTGGAAGTTTGGCTGGATACCTTTCATCACCCTCATGACAATGTGCGGCAGGTTGTCGAAAAAATTAAAAATAACCCGTTAATTCCTGCGGATGTACCAATACACGGATTAATGTTCGACCCCCATACAGGCGAAGTATCAGTGCTTGTAAACGGTTATGAGAAATAAAACTGGGTTTATGCATCGTGTACTCCTCAATATATACTGCGAATATTGTCGTACATTATTTGACAATATCGTACTTCCTCCGTTTTTTACACGGTAGCCGGCTATTTCTTCGATGATGTTGTTAAGGGTATAGAGCGGGCGGCAGGTAACAAACTTGACCCTTCGACAGATGACGGCATTGGTGATAAAATGGGTATTGATGCTGCTGTTCCGTTGGATGTGCCCAGAGAACGCTTTGAACGGGTGCGTATTCCCGGGGAAGAGAACATCAAACTGTGGACTTAGTAGTAATCTCATCCAGAGGGCCGCAGATGTCACTATAAAAGAGAGGCGCAAGCTCATCCTTGTTTCCCGCGAAACTCCTCTCAGTGCAATTCATTTAGAGAATATGCTCAGACTTTCCCGCCTGGGGGTAGTGATGATGCCGCCGGTGCCGGCATTCTATAACAAACCTGCAAGTCTCGATGACGTAATTAACCATCATATTGGCCGGATACTGGATCGTCTTGACATTGAACATGATTTGCGCTGGCAGTAAACGCTTCATGCCCAGTCTAGCAACAAGCCTTACCACCTTGGTATGGTATGGTTTATTGTTTTTTCGGATACATCTTATTGATTTGCGGTTTCCTTACGAAACGTGAATACAATTACAGGCTGGGCAGGTAACTGCCTTAAGTGAAGCATAATAGCGCGAGAGCTGGGCAGTCTGCACATGCTGTAGCCAAGTGGCTGCATCTATCACCGAGATTACCCAAGGTATGGCCTTTCGGGATTATGCCTATACCTTAGACAGCTCGCGTGTAATCTTATTAATAATTGGTAACAAAAGTATCTAGACAAACTAGCTGTAGCTGATATATAATGATTCTCGTTGACAAGGTCACTCTTATTAAAGATAGCAATTTGACAAGGACTATTGCACTAGTTATAATAAGATAGTGTCAAGTGTGTGAAAGCTAAAGCACCATATAAGACCATTGCATTATGTTTTCAAATAGTATATAATAATGAATCGTTGAGAGCATACGGAGAGATGTCCGAGTGGTTGAAGGAGCACGCCTGGAAAGCGTGTGTACGGGAAACTGTACCGAGGGTTCGAATCCCTCTCTCTCCGCCATAAATTCTATTGATGTAACAGCCGGTGGGGCTGTTTGTTTTTAAGGTCGGACCACGGCAACGCCGGGTCTTGCGCAATAGGAACTCATGAACCTCGTCAGGTCCGGAAGGAAGCAGCGATAAGTGACTATTCTTATGTGCCGCAAGGGTGCTTGGTTGTTGCTGTGGCCCGACGTTGAAAACAAAGCCCCAATAAGGCCGATCGCAAAATAGTAATAGTATATAATATTTCTTTTGAAAGTAGCCGGATTAAAGGCTGCTTTTTTGCTGTATTTTTGAAAGGATTATCCCGGATTTAAGGATGGGGTTTATAAGGTAACAACGGCAGACAACCTGAATTTTGCCATAGGGTATAGTGGCGGTTAGCTATCGGAATAAATTATTTTCGGGAAAAAGGGAAATATTTTACTGACGTGGAATATATCAATTTTATGAGGTAAGGAGGTGTGGGAATGGCTTATGTGGCATTATATCGTAAATGGCGGCCACAGGATTTTGATAGTTTGGTCGGCCAAGAGCATGTAAGCATTACGTTAAAGAATGCAATTGCTACCGGCAAGATTGCCCACGCCTTTCTGTTTGCCGGGCCGCGCGGCACCGGCAAGACAAGCACAGCCAAAATTCTCGCCAAGTCGCTCAATTGTCAGCACGGTCCCACCGCCAATCCCTGCAATAGTTGTCCTAATTGTGAGCGGATTACCGCCGGTACGTCGATGGATGTATTTGAAATTGACGCGGCTTCCAACCGGGGAATTGATGAAATCCGGGATTTGCGGGAGACAGTCAAATTTGCTCCGGTAGACGGGCGTTACAAGGTATACATTATAGACGAAGTGCATATGTTAACGACCGAGGCCTTTAATGCTCTGTTAAAAACCTTGGAAGAGCCGCCCGCCCATGTAGTTTTTGTGCTGGCAACAACCGAGCCGCATAAGATTCCGGCTACCATCCATTCCCGCTGTCAGCGTTATGATTTCCGGCGGATTGGTGTTAAGGAAATCGAGCAGCGGCTGGCTGATGTAGCTGAACACAGCGGTTTAAAAGTCATGCCGGAGGCGCTCCGGCTTATCGCTGTCCAGGCCGATGGCGGCATGCGGGATGCTCTTAGCATTTTGGATCAGTGTGCTGCTTTGGATGCCGGAGAAATGATAACTGCCGCTCATGTACGGCAGCTTTTAGGGCTTATTGGCTATGAGTGGGTATGGCAGTTAACCGATGCTATGGCTGAACGTGATGCTCATCGTGTGCTGCTAAAGCTTGACGAACTGATAAATTTAGGCAAGGATATCCGCCAACTGCTTGTCGAACTGGCGCTTCACGCCCGCAGTCTTATGCTGTATAAAGCCGTCCCTGATATTGAGAATATTGAAATGTACAGTGATGATAGAACTGTGCTTGCCGCTCAGAGCGCAAAATTTAGCCATGAAGAACTGGTGAAAATGCTTGAAGTGCTGCAGACGGCTGCTAATGAAATGAAATGGGCCGTTGAACCGCGTATTGTCGTAGAAATGGCTTTAATTTCACTTTGCCGCCGGACTACAAGTACTGATGTTGCTGCGCTGATGGAACGGGTAGCGGCGCTGGAAGCCAGAGTTGCTGACGGCCTACCTGCAGCGGCTCCACCTTCGCCGTCGCCGGCCGCCAGTCAAGCGTATACGCCGCCTGCACCGCTGCGTCAGCCGGTAAATCAGGAGGCGGCTGCCCCGCCTGTTAAACCGGCTGTACCGCCGCCGGCGCCGTCTGGCGCTAGCGCCGCCAATCTCAATGATATTTGGTCGGCAGTGCTTAAAGAACTGCTTGGAAGCGGCAAGCGTTCAGTTCATGCCTGTGTCATGCAAGGTCAACTGGCAGGTCTCACTGACAGTCAGGCCGTGGTGCGCTTTTCCGCAAGTTTTCCTAAGGAACGTACCGAGAAAGATGATTACCGGACTATTGTTGAAAAAACGCTGGCTCAAGTAACCGGAAAGCAGGTAAGGCTTATTTGCTCGTTAGGTATGGATATGCCGGCGCCAAAACCTGCTGCACCACCTCAGCAAACTGTGGCGGCAGCACCTGAACGCCCCCCCGATCCTGGGATTGAACACCCGGCTGTTAAACAGGCGCAAATAATGTTTGGCGGTACAGTTATTAAGATAGATGAAGAGTAATAAGGATTTAGGAGGATGATCCAATGTTTGGCAATATGGGAAATATGGCAGGAATGATGAAAAAAGTGCAAAAACTTCAGGCTGACATGGCGAAACTTCAGGAAGAGCTTAAGAGCCGGACCATTGAAGTATCGACCGGCGGTGGGGCGGTAAAAGTAGTAGTTAACGGCGAAAAAAAGGTCCAGTCGATCAAAATTGCTCCGTCTGCTGTTGATCCTGAAGATGTGGAGATGCTGGAAGATTTAGTGACTGCGGCTGTCAATGAAGCTATGGCTAAAGTTGATGATATGATGTCTCAGGAAATGGGTAAACTCACCGGCGGCCTCAATCTGCCGCCAGGAATGTTTTAATCCATGAGCTATATTGCACCAATCGCCAAGCTGGTTGAACAATTTCGCCGATTGCCTGGCATTGGCCCGAAATCTGCGACCCGCCTGGCCTATCATGTACTCAAAATGGATAAAAATCAGGCAGCGGCACTGGCAGAAGCAATTGTTGAAGCCAAAGAGAAAGTGGGCTACTGTTCGGTTTGCTTTGACCTGACTGATTCCGACCCTTGCCAGATTTGCCGGGCTGAGGGGCGTGACAGGTCGGTGGTATGTGTCGTTGAAGACCCCAAAGATGTAACCGCGATGGAACGTACCCGTGAATTCCGGGGACTCTATCATGTATTGCACGGAGCACTATCGCCGTTAGAAGGCGTGGGGCCGGATGATATCAGAATAAAAGAACTTCTTGGCCGTGTTGGCCAGGGAGTTCAGGAAGTTATTATGGCTACCAATCCGGATGTTGAAGGCGAGGCAACAGCCATGTATATTGCCAAACTGTTAAAGCCGCTGGGAGTCAAAGTTACCCGTATTGCCCATGGATTGCCGGTGGGCGGTGACCTTGAATACGCGGACGAAGTAACACTAGCTAAGGCTCTCGAAAATCGCCGGGAAATATAAGGGCGTTGTTTTATCCACCCTGTTTATGGGAATACTATAAAGAGAGACTTAGCTTCAGGCAGGTTTTTTACCTTATCTGAAGTTTAGTCGAACTTATCCAGGGACTTAGCCGCTCTTAACTCCTACTTATAGAAGGTGGGAGGCTTAGGGCGGCTTGGTCATCGGATAAAATGAAACCTGCCTCAGAGGGAGTATTTAGCACCCACTGAGGCTAGTTGAACTTATCCAGAGCTTGGCGCTGCTTATCCCGCGCAAGAAACGGCGGGTTAGTGGCGGTTAGCTGTCAAATAAACAGGGGGAGATGTATATGAAAACCGCTTTTATGAATTTGGTCAGCTACTTTATGCAGCAGCATGAACCGGAAGCTAAGTGTTTGCCGTCTTTGACCCAGCAGCTTGAGCAAGCCAGACAAGAATGGCTTAATGCCCAAAACTACTACGATAATGTGTCAGATGCCGACTTGGTTGATCATGCGTCCTACCTTATGCAAGCCGCTGAAAAAAAATATACATATTTACTAAAACGCGCCAGGCATGAAGGGATTCGCTGTTCACCGTTCAGACAATGAGTATGAAAAATACCGGATTATATCCGGTATTTTTTAGTAATATTTGGGACTTGCCGCCATATATTGTGGTAAAGCCTTATAGCTTGGAGGGATAGGAATATGGCGGCATGGCGGAGATTATTAGGTCTTTATGATACCGAGCCAATAAAGAAACTTCCTGGTATGACCGAAATAATAGAACAAGCGAGACGGGAGTGGCTGTATGCGCAAGAGTATTATAACATGGTAACCGATCCGGATTTGGTCGACTACGCTGTGTTTTTGATTAAAGCTGCTGAGCGTAAATATGTTTATCTATTGCGCAAGGCCCGTGTTGAAGGTGTCACATACCCGGGTGGCGTAAGTATTTCGGCAATTATCGAATCTGGTGCTGTACGACGGGTACTATGAAATGGTAGAATTAATAAGGAGAACTGTGACTCGTTGAAGGAGGTCTAGGGAATGCCGTTGGCAGGTTTAGAACTCAATGTTATTATTGCATATGCTTTCGGGATTATTTTAATTTATCTCATCGGACGAATGTTCTTAATGCCTATTAAACTGGTATTTAAGCTAATCTATAACGGCCTGGTGGGCGGGGTAATGCTTTGGGCTGTTAATTTTGTCGGCAGCTACATAGGATTCAATATTGGCATTAACCCAATTACGGCACTCATTGCCGGTTTTTTAGGGCTGCCGGGAGTTATTTTGCTGATTTTGTTTAAAATATTTATTGGCTAGCGCTGAATTTTGCCGATAATCAGAGTAATATTCAGGCTTCCGCTTTCGCCAAAGGCTCGGCGCAAGCCATGTTTTCTTTATTTTTGTATTATAAAGTTAGAGTTTTTTTGAACAAGGAGTGCATAAATACTTGGATACTGTAAAAGATACACTGCTTCCGGAACCAATCATCGAAGCATATGTGGGCGAATACGCGAGTGGTAAAAGTGAAAACGCCGTGAACCGGGCCGTTTATCTAAAAAAACAAGGATTACCGGTAACAATTGTAGACTTGGATACTGTTGAGCCGTGCTACACGCTCCGGCCTATCAAAAAGGAACTTGAAGAAATGGGCATTGAGGTAGTGGCGTGGGAGACGCGAGACACTACCGGACTAGGTGAAGCCGGTAATGTTATTAAAGCCTCAATGCGCTGGATACTGAGACGCAAGGGCAACATTATCATGGATGTTGGCTATGGTGTACATGGCGCCAGGATTTTTAACCTGGTGGAGGGTGCATTTGAAAACCCGTACCTTAAAATTATTGCCGTGCTTAATATGTCCCGGCCATTTACCTCCACAGTCGATAATATTTTGGATTATGTATCAACACTGGGACGGGTGGATGCTGTACTTAATAATACCCACATGGCGGAAGAGACCACTGTTGAAATCGTACAGCGCGGCGCCGAAGGCGTAACCGAGGCGGCCAGGCGCATCGGTGTACCGGTGGTAGCTACTGCCGCCGTAGCTGAAATTGCCGAGAAAATCGGACCTGTTGACTGTATGGGGAACCCGGTCTGGAAATTAGAACGCATTATGCCTCGTACATTCTGGTAAACAAAAGAGTTTCGGTACGGTCCCGCGTATCTCCACCGGGAAGTAAATGACCGCCCGCTATGCGGATGGTTATTTACTAAGTGTACTCTATAATTATTCACCTTTCAGACAACGTAGTATTAGGCCGGCGCTTGCTACGTTGGTAGCTACCGGAATGTTATGGACGTCGCAGACGCGCAGGAGGGCGGTGATATCCGGTTCATGCGGCTGGGCAGTAAGCGGGTCGCGTAAGAAGAAGACGGCATCAACTTCGTGACAGGCGATACGAGCACCAATTTGCTGGTCGCCGCCTAAAGGTCCGGATAAGTAAGTGGTAACTTCCAGAGCAGCATGTTCTTTGATAATTTTTCCGGTAGTGGCGGTTGCTATTAAAGTATGACATGACAGCAGTTCTTTGTTTTCTAAAACGAATTTAAGCATTTCATCTTTTTTGCGGTCATGGGCTATGAGTGCGATGGTTTTTTTCAAGAGTTATCACCTCGTCATGTATGTATCCTTTATCCTATAATACCATAAGATACTTCAGGGTAAAACCTGGGACAAAGCGGAGTTTGCTTAAAGAAGCGGGGTATCAGGAGCGGTGAGCTACCGGATAATTATTGCTTGACTTTGTCCTTGCTTACTGGTATCATATTCCACGAAATACTGTATACATGCAGCAATGTGGAAGTGTGCCTAGGGTTCCGGCAGTATTCTGCGACTGGTCCGAGCGGCGCAAGGCCCGAATGGGTCACACCGTGGGTAAAAAAAACCCTAGCGGAAAGTTCCTACCAAGGACTTTTTGCGGGGTTTTTTCTTTTTCGGAGGGGGAGGAGAAATGAATACGTATTGGAACAAGCCGGCGGAAACCATGGAACGTGAGGAAATGACCAGCCTCCAGACCGGTCGGCTGAAAGAGATTGTTGACAGATTGTACCGACAGCAGCCGTTTTACCGCTCCAAAATGCAGGCTGAGGGACTGCTGCCCGAAGATGTTGCCACATTAGAGGATATTAGAAAGCTGCCGTTTACAACAAAGCAGGATATGCGCGATAATTATCCTTACGGACTGTTCGCCGTTCCGATGTCCGAGATTGTCCGGATTCATGCCTCCAGCGGCACCACTGGCAGACCCACAGTTGTCGGCTATACTAAGCGCGATATTGGTATTTGGTCAGAAGTAGCTGCCAGATCACTTGTGGCGGCAGGTCTTAGCAGGCAGTCGTGCATTCAGGTGGCTTACGGTTATGGGTTATTTACCGGCGGTTTGGGCATTCATTATGGTGCTGAACTTCTTGGCGCCTCCGTAATTCCGATATCCAGCGGCAATACTGCCAGACAAATTATGTTAATGAAAGATTTCGGCACTACAGCGCTGGCATGCACGCCGTCTTACGCGTTATATCTTGCGGAAACAATGCGTGAGATGGGCATTGATCCCCGCGAAACCTCACTCAAGGTAGGGGTATTTGGAGCAGAGCCATGGTCTGAACGCATGCGCCAGGAGATAGAGTCCCAGCTGGGCATTCGGGCTATTGACATTTACGGGTTAAGTGAAATCATTGGTCCAGGTGTTGCAATTGAATGCTGTGTTCAAGATGGCCTGCATATTAGTGAAGACCATTTCTACCCGGAAATCATCAATCCGGTAACCGGTGAAGTGTTGCCAGATGGTGAGAAAGGTGAGTTAGTCATTACCACGCTCACTAAAGAAGGCATGCCGATGATTCGTTACCGGACACGGGACCTGACTGTCCTGCACCGGGAGAAATGCGCCTGCGGCCGCACTCTGGTAAGGATGAGCAAAGTGCTCGGACGGAGTGACGATATGCTGATCATTCGCGGCGTTAACGTTTTCCCGTCGCAAGTTGAAAGCGTGCTGTTAAGCATTGGCGAAACATCGCCCCATTACCAACTTATTGTTGACCGTAAGGACAACCTTGATCATCTTACTGTCCTGGTAGAAATAACTGAAGCCATGTTCTCCGACGAAGTGCGCGGTTTGGAGCACTTAGAAGGAAAAATTAAGGCTGAATTGGCCAGCGTACTTAATGTTTCGGCCACGGTGCGCCTTGTCGGGCCGAAAACCATTGAGCGGAGTGAAGGTAAGGCCAAGCGGGTTATTGACAATAGAAAAATATAGGAGGTTCGGCATGATTATTAATCAACTGTCGGTATTTGTGGAAAACCGGCCGGGGACGCTGGCCGAAGTATTGGGAGTGCTTAATGCGCACGAAATCAATATGCGGGCAATGGCGTTAGCCGATACTGCCGACTTTGGCATTCTCAGAATTATTGTAAATGAACCGGAAAAAGTACAACACATTTTACGAGGGGCTGGATTTACCGTCAAGGCTACACCGGTGCTTGCCATCTTAGTAACCGATTATCCGGGCAGTTTGTTTGAACAGCTTAATAAGCTGAGTGCTGCCGGCGTTAATGTTGAATATGTATATGCTTTTGCCGCTAATTCATCCGAAAAGGCCCGGGTAGTATTAAAAGTGGACAATTTGACTTTGGCCGAACGGCTAATTAACGGTGAGAGCCAAAAAAGTGAACCATACCGTGATGAACTAGGTTCAGCTCCCGATTTTTATTGGTAAAGTAGTTTTGGTGTAATATGTAACATGAAAAAAACTCTTGACAAAGCACATGGGTACTGGCATAATGTATACAAAGTTACATGTTGCGTAAGGAAGTGCGTCTAGGGTTCCGCTGGTTAACAGGACTGGGCCGAGCGACGCAAAACATAGCTTAATGCTGTGTTACACCGTGAGTATAAAAGGCTCTGCGGAAAGTTTCTTACTTTGTTAAAAGGGAAACTTTAATCAGGGCCTATTTGTTTCACTTTTTTTCAGCAAAATAATGGGAATGGTAATGATTGGGATTAAAGCTCAGCGTAATCCTGCTCAGAGATGCCGGTGGTCGGTGCGAACCGGTGCAGGAGGTTGGGACGATGCTCACCCAAGAACTCTGTTGCCGAAGTATGTATTGTGTTTTGTACACAGTATGTTTTAAGCAATAGCGGCGCCGACCGTTACCCGGTAGGCCATGAGCAAAGGTTTGTGGCGTAAGAGCCCAAAGTAGGGTGGTACCGCGCGATAGGCGCCCCTATGTCAGAATGATCCTGACATAGGGGCGTTTTATATTTTATGAGAGGAGTGGTAATAGTGCAGTCAAACGTTCTTTCCGTGTTGGTACACAATCAGCCGGGGGTTCTGGTAAGAGTGGCCGGCATGTTTTCCCGGCGGGGGTTTAATATTGACAGCCTGACAGTGGGCGTCACGCAAGATCCTGATTTTTCCCGGATCACGGTAACCGTTCGCGGTAATGAGGCATTTGTTGATCAGGTAAAAAAGCAAATTGAAAAATTGGTGGAAGTAGTAGCTGTGCAGATATTACCGCTTGACCATTCGGTGATGCGGGGTATGGCCCTCCTAAAGGTCAAGGCCGGCGATAACCGCACCGAAGTCCTCAAGCTTGCCGAAATTTTCCGGGCAAATGTCGTTGATATTTCCGGCACTACGGTAACCCTTGAAATAACCGGTGACGAGGGAAAAATCAATGCTTTAGCCGAACTGTTAGTACCTTACGGACTGTTGGAAACCATCCAAACCGGCCTTGTAGCGCTGGAACGGGGTGAAAATACAATTTATCAATATGGGGAGAGAGAAAATTATGAGCAAAATGTATTATGAACAAGATGCCCGCTGGGAACTTCTGCAAGGTAAGACGGTAGCCATCATCGGCTACGGCAGTCAGGGCCACGCCCATGCATTGAATCTAAGAGACAGTGGCGTTAAAGTAATCGTCGGCCTCCATGAAGGCAGCAAATCAGCCGGTAAAGCCCGCGAAGAGGGCCTGACAGTTACCGATGTCGCCCAGGCAGTAGCGCAGGCGGATATTACCATGGTCCTTATTCCTGATGAAAAGCAGGCTAAAGTATATGCCGAATCAATTGCTCCCAACTTAAAGCCGGGTTCGGCCCTTGCCTTTGCCCACGGTTTTAACATTCATTTTAACCAGATTGTCCCGCCGGCTAATGTTGATGTATTTATGGTGGCCCCCAAAGGACCTGGCCATCTGGTACGCCGGGTATTTACCGAAGGTGGCGGTGTACCTTGCCTTATGGCAGTATATCAAGATTTTAACGGCAATACTCAGGATTTGGCCCTGGCTTATGCCAAAGGCATCGGCGGTGCCCGGGCCGGCGTATTGGTAACTACCTTCAAAGATGAAACCGAATCCGACCTCTTCGGCGAGCAGGCAGTCCTGTGCGGTGGCGTGACTGAGTTAATTAAAGCCGGGTTTGATACCCTGGTTGAAGCCGGATACGAGCCTGAGCTGGCCTATTTTGAGTGTTTGCACGAGATGAAGCTTATCGTTGACCTTATGTATGAAGGCGGCATGGCCGCCATGCGCTACTCGATCAGCGACACTGCCGAATATGGTGATTATGTGACCGGCCGGCGGATTATTACCGATGAAACCCGCAATGAAATGAAGAAAATTTTGGCCGAAATTCAGGATGGCAGCTTTGCGAGAAACTGGATCCTGGAAAACCAGGCAAATCGTCCGATGTTTAACGCCAAGCGCCGTCAGGAAGCCGCTCATAAGATTGAGATCGTGGGAAAAGAACTGCGTTCGATGATGTCCTGGCTGCAAAAAAAATAGATATCTAAACTAATGAAGAAAGCGAGGTAATGACATGGAAGCTAGACAAATTCAAATATTTGACACTACCCTCCGTGATGGCGAGCAAACGCCGGGAGTAAGCCTGCAAACAGAAGAAAAGGTGGAGATCGCGCTAGCTCTAGCCAAGCTCAAGGTCGATGTCATTGAAGCTGGATTTCCGATTGCCTCGCCTGGCGATTTTGATGCTGTCAGCCAGATTGCCGCCAGGGTAAAAGGCCCCTTGATCGCCGGCCTGGCCCGTGCCAACCAAAAAGACATTGAAACTGCCTATCAAGCTGTCAAGAAATCGGATAGGCCGCGCATCCATACCTTTATTGCCACTAGTGATATTCACCTTGAACATAAGCTGAAAATGAGCCGGAATGAGGTGCTTGAACGGGCTGAACAGGCGGTGCGCTATGCCAAAAGCCTGGTGCCTGATGTCGAGTTTTCCGCTGAAGATGCCTCGCGCTCTGACTGGGATTACCTGTGTCAGGTATATACCAGAGCCATTGCCGCCGGCGCCAATGTTATCAACATTCCCGATACCGTGGGCTACAGCACGCCGGTTGAATTTGCCGCTCTGATTACCTATATTCGCGAGCATGTACCTAATATTGAGCAGGCGGTCGTTAGCGTCCACTGCCATGACGACCTGGGAATGGCGGTTGCCAACTCGCTGGCTGCCATAGCAGCCGGCGCCGGCCAGGTTGAGTGTACAATCAACGGTTTGGGCGAGCGGGCAGGCAATGCTTCCCTGGAAGAACTGGTAATGGCGTTAAACACCCGCCGGGAGTATTACCGCGCCGGAACCAATATTGCCACTCGGCAGATTTACCGGACTTCCCGCCTGGTAAGCACATTGACCGGTATTGTTGTACCACCAAACAAAGCCATCGTCGGCGATAATGCGTTTGCCCATGAATCAGGCATCCATCAGCACGGCGTGCTCAATAACTCGCTCACTTACGAGATTATGCGTCCTGAGGCAGTGGGGATTAGCCGGAATGCCATCGTGCTTGGCAAGCACTCGGGCCGTCATGCTTTTGAAGAACGTCTTAAGCATTTGGGCTATGAATTGGACGCCGACACTATAAATAACTTGTTTGTTAAGTTCAAGGAGCTGGCTGACCGCAAAAAGATGGTCTTTGATAAAGATATTGAGGCCATGGTTGCCGAAAAAGCGGCAGTCCGGCCTGAATGGTACAATCTGGTGTATCATCATGTGGTAAGCGGCAACCAGACGCTGGCTACCGCCTCGGTGCAGCTTAAAACCAGCGCCGGAGTGAGTGAAGCCGCCTGTTTTGGTGATGGTCCGGTTGATGCCACTTTTAAGGCTATTGAGCAAGCGGTCGGTTTTCCTATCGGCCTCCACGATTACCAGCTTAAAGCGGTAACCGCCGGGGAGGACGCGTTAGGTGAAGCTACGGTGTGGATTGAGCGGGACGGGCGCAAATTTAGCGGCCGGGGCCTTTCTACCGACGTCATTGAAGCAAGCGCTAAAGCTTATGTCAACGCTATTAACAAAATGCTGGCTGTATGCGGATTTCCCGTAGACCAGCAAGCTACAGGGAGGTAACTCATATGGCTAGACCCATGACTATGACGGAAAAGATATTTGCCGCTCATGCCGGACTCAGTGAGGTTGTTCCCGGCCAGCTTATCAAAGCCAAATTGGATGTTGTGCTGGGCAATGACATCACGGCTCCGCCGGCCATCAAAGAGTTTGAACAAATGAGCGATACAGTTTTTGATAAAGATAAGATTGTGCTGGTGCCTGATCACTTTACTCCCAACAAGGATATCAAGTCGGCTGAAATGGCTAAAACCGTGCGCGAATTTGCCCGCAGGCACAATATTACCCACTACTTTGAGGTAGGGCGCATGGGCATAGAACATGTGCTATTGCCTGAACAGGGGCTGGTAGCTCCTGGTGAAGTCATTATCGGCGCTGACTCGCATACTTGTACTTACGGCGCGCTGGGAGCTTTCGCCACCGGCGTCGGTTCAACTGACATGGCGGCAGCCATGGCTACCGGGGAGACCTGGTTTAAAGTTCCGGCCAGCATTAAGGTTGAACTTACCGGACGGTTGTCTAAGTGGGTGTCAGGCAAGGACGTTATCTTAAAACTAATTGGCATGATTGGCGTTGATGGGGCCCGGTATCAGTCACTGGAGTTTACCGGTGAAGGCGTGGCATCACTGAGCATGACCGACAGGCTGACTATTGCCAATATGGCTATCGAAGCCGGGGCCAAGAACGGGATATTCCCGGTAGATGACATTACTAAACAATACTTGGCCCGCCGGGTCAAGAAACCCTATACGCCGGTTGCTGCCGACACTGACGCGGAATATGTGCGGACAGTCACGATTAACTTAGATGAGCTCACTCCGGTTGTGGCTTTGCCGCATCTTCCGGAAAACGTGCGCCCGGTGAGCGACATTCAGCCTACACCTATTCATCAGGTGGTCATCGGTTCATGTACCAATGGCCGGATTGAAGATTTGGGGCAGGCTGCCGCCATTCTCGAAGGGCGGCAAGTGCATCAGGATGTGCGGGCCATCATTATCCCCGGCAGCCAGGATGTGTACCTTGAGGCAGTCAAACTCGGATATGTTGAAACATTTATAAAAGCCGGAGCGGTAGTCAGCACCCCGACTTGCGGCCCGTGCCTCGGCGGTCATATGGGCATCCTGGCCAAAGGCGAGCGGGCGGTGGCCACTACCAACCGTAACTTCCGCGGCCGGATGGGGCATGTTGACAGTGAAGTATATCTGGCCAGTCCGGCAGTAGCGGCGGCAAGCGCAGTTTTGGGGCGGATTGCCGGGCCTGAGGAGGTAGCATAATATGAAGTTTTCAGGAAAAGTGTGGCGTTATGGCGATAATGTGGATACAGATGTAATTATCCCGGCACGGTATTTAAACACTGCCGATATGCGCGAACTGGCCGTTCATGCCATGGAAGACATCGATCCAACCTTTGCCGGTAATGTGCGGCAGGGTGATATTATTGTAGCCGGTAAGAACTTTGGTTGTGGTTCGTCGCGGGAACATGCGCCAGGCGCCCTTAAGGCTGCCGGTATTGTCTGTGTGGTAGCCGAAAGCTTTGCCCGCATATTTTACCGCAATGCCATTAATATCGGTCTGCCGCTGATTGAACTGGGCGAAGGAGACATTAATATTAAGGCCGGAGATACATTGGCTGTTGACCTGGATGCCGGTACGCTTGAAAATGTGAGCACCGGCGAAACATTTGCCGTGCCGCCGCTGCCTGGCTTTATCCAGGAGATTGCCCGTTCCGGCGGGTTGGTCAACTATACCCGCCAGTTGCTTGCGGCCAAGGGGGGTAACCATGAGTAAACATATTGTAGTTATTCCCGGTGACGGTATCGGCGCCGAAATTACGGCAGCCGCCCTGAACGTGGCGCAAGCTGCGGCTGATAAGTGCGGTTTTAATTTTACCCATCAAATCAAGCAAGCAGGCGGGGCGGCTATTGATGAATACGGTGTGCCGCTGCCTGAGGACACCGTCGAGGCCTGCCGCCAGGCCGACGGGGTGCTGCTGGGGGCGGTCGGCGGCCCCAAATGGGACAATGTCGCCCCTGAACTCCGGGCCGAAAAGGCGATTTTAGGCTTGCGCAAGGCGCTCGGGTTATATGCTAACCTGCGGCCGGTTAAAGTTTTTCCGGCACTGGCCGGGCAGTCGCCGCTCAAACCTGAAATAGTAAGCTCGGTTGATATTCTTATTGTCCGCGAGCTCAGCGGCGGCATCTACTATGGCGCGCGTCAGGAAGCCGCCGTGGTAAGCGGTGTCGAGCAGGCTTGCGACAGCGAAGTATACAGCAGGCCGGAAATTGAGCGGATTGTGCGGTTGGCCTGCCGGGCGGCTATTGGCCGGAAAGGTAAGGTCACATCAGTCGATAAAGCCAATGTGCTGGCCACTTCCCGCCTGTGGCGGAAAGTGGCCGGCGAAGTGGCGCAAGGCTTCGCGAATATAGAACTTAATCATATGTATGTTGATAACTGTGCCATGCAGTTGGTTTTAAACCCAGGCAGTTTTGACGTAATTGTCACCAGCAATTTGTTTGGTGATATTTTAAGCGATGAAGCGGCAGTACTGTCAGGTTCCATCGGTCTCTTGCCGTCAGCCAGTCTGGGCGACGGTACCGGCTTATATGAGCCCATTCACGGTTCGGCTCCTGACATAGCCGGTAAGGGAATTGCTAATCCGTTAGGAACAATATTGTCGGCAGCCATGTTGTTTAGGTATTCGCTGGGGCAGGAACAGGCGGCCGCCATGATTGAAAAAGCAGTTAATCAAGTTCTGGACGACGGGTATCGTACCGCAGATATTTATCAGCAAGGCTTTACCAAAGTATCGACCGAGGAAATGGGTCGTCAAGTAATCGCCAGATTGGGGTGATCGTGTATGCTCATGACAGGTGCACAAGCTATTGTCGCATGCCTCGTAAACCAGGGCGTAGACACTGTATTTGGCTATCCGGGCGGGACAATATTGCCGCTCTATGACGCGCTGTACGATTCGTCGATTCACCATGTGCTGACCGTGCATGAGCAGGGAGCCGCCCATGCTGCTGACGGTTATGCCAGAGCCAGCGGCCGGGTGGGAGTATGTATTGCTACGTCCGGGCCGGGCGCCACTAATCTGGTTACCGGTCTGGCTAACGCTTTCATGGATTCAGTACCGGTAGTAGCCATCACCGGTCAAGTGCAAACAAGTTTGATTGGCCGGGACGCTTTTCAGGAGATTGACATTACCGGCATTACCATGCCCATAACCAAACATAATTTTTTGGTCAAAGACATCAGCAAATTGCCGGAGACTATCAAGCGGGCTTTTCGCATCGCCCAGTCCGGGCGGCCGGGTCCTGTGCTTGTTGATATACCACGCGATATTCAAACAGATCAATACCAATTTGACGATCTTGACGATGAACTGCCTAAGCTGGCGGCCAGCCGTCAGCCGCCCGATTTTGAAGAACTCATCGCCAAAGCTGCCGCTGCGGTCAGTACCGCCGAGCGGCCGGTTATCGTTGCCGGGGGCGGAGTAATTAATGCCAACGCCGGTGAGGCAATTACGCGGTTTTCTGAGCAGTGCGGCCTGCCGGTGGTTACCACGCTGATGGGCATTGGCTCGTTACCTCCTAAGCACCCTAATTTGCTGGGAATGACCGGTCTGCACGGGGTTAAGCCTGCTAACCATGCCGTGCATGCTGCCGATGTATTAATTGTTGCCGGCAGCAGGTTCAGCGACCGGATAACCGGTGATCGCGCCCGGTATGCGGCCGGTAAGACAGTCATTCATATTGATATTGATCCGGCTGAACTACACAAAAATGTTGACGCCAGCGTTGCGCTGGTAGGTGAGATGAACACCATTCTGGAGGCGCTCAGCCAGGCCGCCAAGCCAGGAAATTGGACGGCATGGTGGGCCACAATCAACGAATGGCGGGAAGCCTACAAACCATCAGGCCCGGAGGATGAACTTTCGGCTTACTGGATTATGAATGAGTTAAACCGCCAGACAGGCGGCGGCCGGGATGTTATCTATGTCACCGACGTTGGCCAGCACCAGATGTGGGCGGCACAGTTTCTGGATGTGGGCGGCTCACGCGGCTTTTTGTCCTCCGGCGGCTTAGGCGCCATGGGATTTGGTCTGCCGGCCGCCGTGGGAGCGCAGCTGGCTGTGCCTCATAAACGGGTCATTCACATTGCCGGTGATGGCGGATATAAAATGACCGGCTGCGAGCTTTATACTGTGGCCGCAGAGAAACTGCCGGTTATCTCCATTGTTATTAATAATAACAGCCTGGGTATGGTCAGGCAGTTACAGCAGTGTTATTGTAATAAACGCTATTCCGCATCGTTACTGCCTACTCCGGTTGACTTTACTTCCTTCGGGCGTGCTTTCGGCATTCCGGCGGTTACTGTCAATACCAGGCAAGAGTTTGCCGACGCCTTCACCCATGCCTGGAAAGGCGGCGGTCCGGCGCTTATTGCCGTTAATATTGCTACCGCTCACGTAGTTACCCCCATGATTAACCTCGGCGGGACGCTTGATGCTTATATCGATGTTGAGGAATGAGTGTAATCCCATATAGTAAAAAATACCAGGATCATGATATTATTAATATATCAGTGATCCTGGTATTATTATATTTTAGAGCAGTCGAAGATATCCGGGCAGAGGGGATGGCAATTAATGGATGCAGCAATTGTCCGGGCTGAAAAGCTTGGCAAAACATATGGAGATTTCCGGGCGCTTAAGGGTATATCATTTACTATCACGGCTGGGCAATGTTTTGGTTTTTTGGGACATAACGGCGCGGGAAAGACGACAACAATGCGTATGATGTATGGTATGTCGACTGTTGAAGAAGGTGCGCTGTGGCTGTTTGGGCAGCCGATTGTGCTGACACCGCCGGCCATTAAGGCCAGATTGGGTATTGTCCCGCAGGAGGACAACCTTGATGATGATTTGACAGTCATTGAAAATCTGGAGGTGTATGGTCAAATATTTGGTTTAAGCCGGGCTGAAGCCAGAGCGCGCGGCAAGGATTTGCTTATCTTTATGGGACTGGAAGATAAAGAGCACAGTGATATTGAAAGCCTGTCAGGCGGTTTAAAGCGGCGGCTGGTCATTGCCCGGGCACTCATTAACCGGCCGGAAATTGTAATCCTGGACGAGCCTACGACCGGCCTGGATCCGCAGGCCAGGCATCTGGTATGGCAAAAGCTCAGGAGTCTTAAAGCCAACGGCGTAACTTTAATCCTAACCACGCATTATATGGAAGAAGCAGTTCAGTTATGTGACCGGCTGGTTATTATGCATGAAGGCATTATTTTGGACGAGGGCAGCCCGCGTGAGCTTATTGCGAGGTGCGTGCTGCCTTATGTTATTGAAGTACACTTGCCGCTTTCGCAGGTACCGGATGGCTTGGAGGACAAGGTAAAAGCCTGGGGCGGTGAAGCCATCCGGGTAGTTGACGGACTCTTTCTGTATGCCGTTAACGGTGAGGAATTGTGGTACAACCTTGATAGCTGGGGTCTTCCCAAGCACTTCTGTCTGCTGAGGCCTGCCAATCTCGAAGATGTATTTTTGAAACTTACCGGTATGGGGGAACAAAACTAATGGCGATATTGCGTGTTTTTGCCCGCCATATGGCGGTATTTCGCAAAATTTGGTTTACCAACATTATGTTTAACTTTATTGAACCGCTCTTGTATCTTACAGCCATGGGCTACGGCCTGGGAACTTTTGTACAGGATATTAACGGCTTGGCCTATATTCAATATATTGCGCCAGGTATCGTCGCTTCATCAGCCATGTTTGCCGCCTCCTTCGAGTGCACTTATGGCACCTTTATCAGGCTGCACTACCAAAAGACCTTCCACGCCATGCTGGCCGGTCCGGTTACCGTACGCGATGTAATCGGCGGCGACATAATGTACGCTACCTTCAAAAGTATGTTGTTCGGAGTGGTAATACTGACAGTTATTGTTGCCCTCGGTCAAGTCCGTTCCTGGTGGGCGCTGGCCATACCGCTGTTTCTTATTATTCCCGGGCTGGTGTTTTCCCTGCTGGCAATGTGTTATACCGGTGTAACCCTTAATATTGATAATTTTAATTATTACGTGACCTTATTTTTAACACCTTCCTATTTGTTCTCCGGCGTATTCTTCCCGGTTAGCTCCATGCCTGGCTGGGCACAGGTAATAGCCTGGTTTAATCCTATTTATCACAGTGTTGAAGTTTGCCGGGCAATGGCTTTGGGAAAAATTTACCCCGGTCTGCTGCTGCATGCCGGGGTGCTGGCGCTGGTAGCTATTGTGCTTACACCGTTGGCGGTAAGGCTGATGGAAAAGCGTCTTATCGTGTAACTATACCGTAAATCTTTCTACCGTATCCTTTAAATGGTTGGCCATGGCGCTTATTTCCTCGGCGCCGGCGGAAATGGTCTCCATGGTGGCGGTTGTTTCTTCCGTGGACGCTGAAACCTCTTCGGCGTTGGCAGCCGTAGTTTCAATTCCTGAAGCTGCTGTATTTATAAAGGGAGCAAGAAGGTGATTAACATCAGCGCTAATAATAGCTATACGGCCACGGCAACGCTGGTTGCCGTATCTGCCGGTTTTTTTCTGAGCTATCCTTTTCAGCACACCTTTTGGGGTGCGCTGTTGACGAGCGGTTTCGGCGCCGCCATGGTTGGCGGCCTGGCTGACTGGTATGCTGTGACTGCCTTGTTTCGCAAGCCGTTACATATTCCGTATCGTACAGCTATTATTCCTAAAAATCGTAAACGTATTTTTGCCGCAATCATCACTATGGTTGAGGAAGAATTGCTGACTGCCGATAATATCCGGGAAACTTTGAGTCAGGCCGGTTTAGGCAGCCTTGTGCTGCGTTATGCCGGCCGGCCGGATTCCCGGCAACAATTGTATACGCTGGTGGGCGGGCTGGTGCGGGAGGCCGTTCAAGCGATTGACACCGATCAACTGGCAAAAACGCTTGAACTGCTGTTGTCCGAACACCAAGACAAGGTGAAAATTGCCCCGCTTGCCGGTCAAGCCATTGACTGGGGACTGAAAGAAGGTTTTGTCGACAGGCTTGTTGACTTTGTAATCCCTGAGCTTAAACGTATGGCAAGGGAAAAATATATGACCGGGTTTATTGCCAATATTTACAGCAGCGCTCTTAATGCCTATGCTTCCCGGCAAAATCAGCGCAAGTTGATGGGGTGGATCATGGAAAATTTGCTTAAACTTGACCCGGTGACAGTTGCTGTTATTATTCAGGAGAAAATAGCTGAATTTTTGGAGGAGCTATATCATCCCGACCATCGCCTGCGCCGGCGCTTGGCAGATTGGTTAGCCAAGCTGGCTGAAGATATCCGGAATGATGCCGGGGTTAGCCAAAAAGTTGAAACACAGTTACGGCCGGTGCTGGTAAAGCTGGCGGCACAGATGGCTAAACTACCAGCGGCTAACCCCGAAATGGCTGCAGGCTGGCTTAAGTGGACAGTCAGACAAGCGGAAAAGCTGGCTGATGAATTTACTGCCGATCCAGGGCGACAAGCTAAAGTGGATGAGCTCCTGGCCAACAGTCTGGCGAATTGGGTTAGCCAAAATCACGGCGAAATTGGCCGGCTTGTCGCCCGCCACTTGGAAAGCTTCAGCAATGAAGAATTAGTAGAATATATTGAATCCAGGGTTATGAACGACTTGCAAATGATTAGGATTAACGGCTCGGTTGTCGGCGGTATTACCGGTATGGCTTTGTTTTTAATTACCTATATGTTAGGGGTGGGGCGGTGAAAGTGGTTAAAGGGCGGGCCAATGCTGTGCTCATTGGTGTCGCCGTATTGTTTACCGTTGCAGTGGCCCTGAAATATATCTATCCTGATCACTGGCTTGCTTCCATGCTGCTTACTGTGGCTGAAGCCAGCCTGGCGGGCGGTGTTGCTGACTGGTTTGCTGTGACTGCGCTGTTTCGCCGGCCGTTGGGCTTTCCTTACCATACTGCCCTCATTCCCCGTAACCGGGAGCGGATTATTGAAGGGCTTGCTGATGCCGTAGAAGACGATTTTTTGAGCAAACAGTCGATAAAAGCACGGCTGGCCGAAGCCAAACTTGTAGACAAGCTCATAGAGCAAACCGGAAACAGCAATATCCGCCCGGTTATCCGGCAGGTCATTGACAGGTTGCTTGTTGAGGCGGCAAAAACAATTGACCCCGAAGCTGTTGCCCGGTATGCCGAACGGGTGTTTAAGCTTGTTCTTAAGCGACAGCCTGTTGCTCCGCACATTGCTGCCGCCGCGTATTGGGCGTTAACCCAAGGCAAGGGTTGGGAACTATATCACGCAATTGTTGAGGAAATTGCCAGACTCGTCCGGGAGCCCAAAACCAGAGAGGCTATTTTTTTGTATCTGGAACAGTTAAAACAAAAAACAGCCAATAAAAATTGGCTGTCATCAGTTATTACCGTCTTCATGGAAAATATTGACGGCATCAATCTCCAGGATGCGGCTGACGCGCTGCAGCAGGAATTGGCTGCCGCTGTAGATGAACTCAGGGATAAAGATCATCCGATGGGGAAGTGGTTTCAGAAAGAGCTGGCAGCTA
This sequence comes from Sporomusaceae bacterium ACPt, assembly GCA_041428575.1. Lineage (GTDB taxonomy): Bacteria > Bacillota > Negativicutes > Sporomusales > Sporomusaceae > Sporomusa_D > Sporomusa_D carbonis. The sequence continues at coordinate 3,925,724 of CP155570.1, read as the reverse complement.
TGGCCGCCAGACTGGAAACTCCTGAGTGGGAATATGCTGCCGAGCGCTGGAAAGAAGGCTTGATTGGCAGGCTTGATCTTGGCGGGCCGCTCACAGCTTTAACGCAAACAGTACTGGGTGCCTTGGGCCGGAGCGATGGCGAGGGCGATGAGCAAGCAGCAGTGTATCGCGAATACATCGTCGACTGGCTGGCCGGTCAGGTGGAAGGCTATTGGGAGAGGTTTAAGACGAGCGACACTATGCGCAGTCAGGCTGAGGAATATCTAAAGGTATTGTTAGCCAAGATTGTCGACCACGAGCATCATCTAATCGGACGAGTAGCCGGCCGTGCTCTGAATAAGCTTACTAACGACGACCTTAATCGGTTTATTGAAGACAAAGTCGGTGAAGACCTGGAATGGATCAGAATTAATGGTGTAATCGTCGGCGGTTTGGCCGGGCTTGGGCTGTCGCTGTTTTTGAAATTTGTGTACCAGCCCTATGTTGTGCCGGGTGTCAGGACATTATTTCAATAATATATTAGGATTTTAAAGCTGAATGCCCGCGCCGGTATAAACGCGGGCATGGATGGCTTCGGTTACAGTCTTAGCGATGCTTCGGCGGCGAGCGGCGAACGTTCGCATTCATCGTGATTAAGGGTCACCTGGAAGCACAGCTTGCTGCCTTTCATTTTTTCCGCGGCGTACACTAGGCCATTGGTGCGGCTGTCTAGGAAGGGATGATCAATTTGTTCCGGGTCGCCGAGCAGGATTATTTTCGTGCCGAGGCCAGGACGGGTAATAACGCCTTTGGCTTGGCGGGGGGTGGAATTTTGCATTTCGTCCAGAATGATCCAATATTTTTGAAGGGAGCGGCCGCGTTGGTAAGCTAAGGCTTCGGTCTGGATGATGCGTTTGTCAAACAACATCTGGACAGTGTCTTCAGCTTGTTCAATTTCTTTAGGTTCAGTCATATTGTGGCCTGACATCAGGGTAAACAAGTTATCACGGATAGCCCGCATGTATGGGTCGATTTTGTCTTGTTCCGAGCCGGGCAGGAACCCCAGGTCTTCATCCATAGGTACATTGGGGCGGCAGATTAAAAGGTGGTGATACGCGCGGGGACGGCAGTCAAGGTGGTTATAGAGACCGACAGCCAGCGAGTAAAAGGTTTTGGCTGTGCCGGCAGGGCCTTTAATAATAACAAGCGGCGCTTCCTCGGCGCTGAGCATAAGGCATTCTTGCATGAACACCTGTCCGACATTGCGCGGGGAAACGCCGAATGGGTTGCGGCTACGATATCTTAGATGCACGACTTTTTCGCCGTCGAAACGACCTAGGGCAGTGTGCCGCTCCTTGTCAGACGAACGGATTAACAGGAATTGATTGGTCACGAGATTTACTGAGGTCATATTGTGGGTTTGTTCGTCAAAGACATTGAGAACCTCCGGGTCAATGTAATTGCCATCATCTTGATGGAATTTGTCAATAATAGCTGATGAGGTATAGACTACCGCCCGTCCGGTATACTGTTCTTCGACACTGGCTACTTTTTCATTGCGGAAGTCTTCAGCCTGAATCCCCAAAATAGCGGCTTTTACCCGCATATTGGTATCCCGGCTGACTAAAATAGTGGGTAGATTGTCTTCGGCCAGACCTTTACATACTTGGAGAATACGGTTGTCAGGCTTACTTTTGTCCCAGTAGGGCGGCATATGGGTATCAAGGTGATTGGCCTCGATGCGCACAAGACCGCCCTGGTCATTGAGCACCACGCCGGCAAGCAGGTTGCCCTGGGACCTGAAGGCGTCAATCATCCTGCTGACCAGGCGGCTATTAGCGCCACGTTCGCCGGTTTCGGATTTGAATTTGTCCAGTTCTTCCAGGACTACTTCGGGAATTATTACCGTGTGTTCGTTAAAGGCGGTAATCGCGTAGGGAGAGTGTAACAGCACATTGGTGTCTAGCACATAATACTTAATCAAAAAGCAATCCCCCTTCTTTTGTCCGGCAGACTTGGGTCAAAACAAGTCTGTTGGCGACATAACTAAAAAACAGCGGCAAATGGTTGCAGACAATTGTCTCTATATATTAAATTATATATTAAATTGTACTGGCGGCAAGGCCGGAGTATGTTAGCATTTTATTAATTCAGCGTTAATTTCTGCAAGTCATCCGTCTTCACCACTTGCCAACCAGGGGCATATATTACATGGAATCTACTGTATTGTATGCGGTGACTGTTATGGAACGTAACCTTATTTAAACGAGGTGGACTAATAAATGAAACAGGTCGGACTCATTGGCGTGGGCCGCATGGGCAGGGTGTTGTCCGGTAGATTGGCCGGTCATGTCAATTTGACAATTTTTGACCGCAATGACGACCGGATGAACCCTTTAGCCGAAAAATTAGGAGTTGCGGTTGCTTCCACTCCGGAAGAACTGGCTGGAGTGGGCACAGTAATCCTGGCAGTGCCTGACCGGGAGGTAATCAGTTTAATTAAAGATTTTAACCAGCTGGGACAACCGCTCAACATTATTAATATTGCTACCAATGTTGCGCAGCATGTGCTTGAAGAGACAGCAGCCAAACATGTTAAATGTATTGGAGTCAAGTTTGTTGCTCACGCCGCTGAAATGGCGTTAGGGGCGGAGCCGGTTATTATCGTTGATGAACGGCCGGCCGAACTTTCCGTACTGGCACAAGAAATTTTTGCCCCGGTTGGTAAAATTTTTATTGGCCAGGCTGACTGGGTTACCTACATAAATACCCAGGCTGCGGAAAAGGCGTTGATTGCGGCAGTACTTATTGAGGACACACTGCGAGGGCAGCCGTACGCCAACGATGAGATGATAAAGAGCGCTATCAGGCAGGTGGCAGCGGGGATCTTGAAGGCTTACGCCAACGATGACCATGGTCCGTTTGTCCGTGAAATCGTCCGGGCCATCAAGGCAAAACTCAGAAAATAATTTACATTGTAAGCGCCGGTCCCGGCGTCAAGGTCATGGCTGAAGTCAACGGGAAAATTGTTGTCGCCCGGCAAGGCAACTGCCTGCAACGGCCTTTCACCCCGCACTTACGGCCGATGACCGTATTCACCGGTATTTTCTAAAGTAAGCGTCAAAGCAAAACCACCTATCAATAAAAAAACACCTGATGTACGATATGATAAAACATCAGATGGCTGTTGGAACCGTTATGCTTTTTTATTAGGCATTTTACAGCTTACAGGAATTTCTTCAGCCCACGGAAGTAGTTTTTCAATACAGAGCGTATCCTGCAGTTGGATTTGCCTAAAGGCATATTCCAGATAGGCTTGCGGATTTAATCCATTTTCTGCAGCCGTCTGAATCAGGCTGTAAACAGCGGCGGACGATCTTGCGCCACCAGGCGTATTGCAAAACAGCCAGTTTTTTCGTCCAATCACAAAAGGCTTGATAGATCGCTCCGCACGATTATTCGATATTTCGATGCGGCCATCGGCCAAATAGGCTGTCAGATACTTTTTCTGATTTTGGGCATAGGTAAGCGCCTTGCCCAGTAGACTTTGCGGCAAGGTATCAGCCCAACAAGCTTCTATCCATTTATAAAACTCTTCGATAATTGGTTTAGCTTCTTTTTGCCTTAGTTCATGCCGTTCTTCCGGCGTCATGTGCTCGGCCTTTTTTTCAACATCGAAAAGCTTATTGCAATAGGCAAGACCTATCGCTTCTTTACTATCCGGCTGTTTAGCCGCAGGGCCGACCAAGGCTTCATTGAATTTTCTCCGAACATGTGCCCAACAGCCGCACAAGGTTACACCGGCTTCTTCTACCTTGTGATAGCCATGCCAACCATCGGTCTGAAGATAGCCGGAAAACCCTGCAAGGTACGCCTTGGCAAATTGCCCGCTGCGCCCTTCCTGGTAGTCATAGAGCACAACCGGATGATCCGTATCCCCGGACGTTCGATATAACCACATATAGGAATCTGTCTGTGCCGGTCTGCCGGGTTCACACAACACTTCCAGAGTAGTTTCATCGGCGTGCAACAGATCCCTTGAAAGCAACTCTTTTTTTAGGGCTGCTAACAAAGGCTCCAAAAGTGCGACACCTTTAATAACCCAGTTGGACAGGTTTTGGCGGGAAAGCGTTACGCCAAGCCGCTTAAATTCCTGCTCCTGCCGATACAGCGGCATAGCATTGACGAATTTTTGGCTCATGATATAGGCCATAAGCTCGGCGGATACCATGCTCTTAGGCAGCAACGCTTTCGGCGCGTTAGCCGTGATGATCGGCGTCTCTATATTGTTTTTCTCGCAATTTCGGCAACCGTATACATAGTTTACGTGCTCGATAACCTTGACCTTTGCCGGAACAATCGTCAATTCCTTACGTACTTCCTTGCTCATAACATGCAGCTCTTCACCGCAAGCAGGGCAGGTCTGTTCACCTTCTGGCAGAGTATATTCAATCACTTCTACCGGCAAGTCCTTTATGTTTTCTCCGCGTTTACCCTTTTTGCGCTGATAACTGATGGTTTCCACGTCCGGCTCCACAGCAATCGGTTGGCGCTCAGCTTCCGCCTCATTGAAGAGGTTTAACTGTTCCTGGTCATCGCGTTTACTTTTTTCCGAAGAAGCGCCAAACTTTTTTTGGCGAAGCAGCTTCAACTGCTCCATATACCACTTGTTGAGCGCTTCCAATTCCTGAACGCGTTTCTTTAATTCCGCATTTTCTTCTTCAAGCTGTGCCTGTGTTTGCAAGAAAAAATCCTCATTTCCGATACCATTTTTCTTATCTTCTATTATACCGGAAAATGAGGCGAAAAGCCAGTAAAATCAATACTTTAGCGGCTTTTTAAAACTTGCGTGCGACGCAGTTTTTGTTCGATGCCCGGGCTTTGAATCAGGTTCCACAGTTCTTCTGTGGTAAGCGCCATGGTGGCGTCGTCAAGTGTCGGCCATTTGAAACGGCCTCGTTCCAAGCGCTTTAAATGCAGCCAAAAGCCGTTGTCTTCCCAAGTTAAAATCTTAATTCGATTGCGTTGTTTGTTGCAAAAGACGAACAGTGCTTTTTGAAACGGATCCAACTTAAAACTATGCTGCACCAATGCGCTTAAGCCATTAATGGATTTACGCATATCGGTGTCCCCGCAGGCTAAAAAGACTGGTGTATGTTCCGATAGTTTCAGCATACTTCCACCAGTACGCCAAGCACCGTTGCCAAGAGTTTTTTATCTGTTTTAGTATCTACGGCAATTTTGCATTTGCCGATTTGTATTTCGAGGCTGGCTGATCGTTCTGGCGCAGCCTGGATGACAGGAATCCAGTTTTGTACCGGTTGCGGCTGGTCCTGCTTTTTTCGTGCTGCAGCCATCTCTGCAATGTGCTCAGGCCAATAGCATTTTCCTGGCACCATTCTTTTTTGCTTAGGCCACTGGCTTTATATGCTGCTATCAGCGCTGCTTTTTCGACAGCAGAGTAGGCCTTACGCTTGCTTGTTATTGTATTTTCCATACAGCTTATCCCTCCTGAGATCATTATCCCAGGATTGAAGCATATACGCTATGTGGGGATACTTTTACGCTTACTTTCTAAAAATGGTGGCAGAGAGTAAAAAAACCGCTGACATCCTGATCAGGATTCAGCGGTTTTTATTCTTTACTGTTGACGGCAAAGGGCTGTTTTTACACGCCGCAGTCTTCCAGCAATTTCTTGGCTTCAATATACATGGCAATACCTTGGGCGACTTTTTTGGCTTCTTTCATGGCCAGCACAACAGTGGCCGGCTCGTGCACGACATCACCGCCGGCAAATACGCCGCGCCGGGTAGTCATGCCGTAAGGACGGTCTTTTGTGATAACATAGCCTTTATCATTAACCTGGATGCCTCTAGTGGTGGAGACAATTCTGGCTGCCGGGCGCTGGCCGATCGCCAGAATAACCTTGTCAGCCTTGAGTTGTTCCCGGCGTCCTGTTCCCGTAAGAGTTTGGCTACTACTTATTTCCATGACCTCATACTCAAGGCCGGTAAGTTTGTCCTTGCCGAGAAATTGCCGGGTACTGGCCAGCCAGACAAATTCGACACCTTCTTCCCGCGCTTGTTGATATTCTGACGGTAAGGCAGTCATTTCTTTTTCGGTACGGTGGTAGACGATCGTAGCCCGTGCTCCCAGGCGGATGGCGGTGCGGGCGGCGTCCATGCCTACATTGCCGGCACCGATGACAATGACGTTGTCGCCCAGTTGCACAGGCACTTCCTTGCGGTCAACTTGACCGGACCGGGCTAATGCTACCATTTGCAGAAAGTAAGTGGCCTGCAGTACGCCGGGCAAATCCTTGCCCGGCACGTCAAGTGTCCGGGGTAAGGCCGTGCCTGTGCCGATAAAAATAGCGTCATAGCCGTCGGCAAACAATTCATCAATCGTGATGTCCGGGCCGACCAAAATTTCATTATTGAATTTGACGCCCAACCGCTCGATTCGCCGAATTTCCCGCCGGACGACATCCTTTTTTAAACGAAAGTCCGGGATACCGTACATGAGCACACCGCCAGGCTCGGTCTGGTTTTCAAAGACGACAACCGAATAGCCCATTTTGGCAAGATCGCCGGCGACCGTCAGTCCGGCAGGACCGGAGCCGATGACTGCTACTCTGCCGATAAACGTACTCGGGGGAATAGGGGTGGTCAGCTCCATTTCCGCGTCAAAGTCAGCGACAAATTGCTCAAGCTTGCCAATACGGATACCTTTGCCTTTCTTGGCCAGCACGCATGCGCCTTCGCACTGGTGTTCATGAGGGCATACCCGGCCACATACGGCCGGCAGATTGCTGCGGCGGGCAATAATACTGCTCGCTTCGCCAACATTACCTTTGGCCAGGGCCGCAATGAACTGGGGTATCTCATTCTCAATCGGACAGCCTGTCCGGCAGGATGGCGTTTTGCAGTTTAAGCAGCGTTTGGCTTCGGCTATGGCCTCGCGGGGACTCAAGCTATCGTCAGGCCCTTCAAAAAAGAGTCTACTATTGTCTTGGACATTTTTGTCAGCCACTGGCCAGTTCCTCCTTATACCGTTATTATTCATGTTTTGGACTAATTAATACCAATTTAGGTTGTACTTTTAAATTGGAGATTAACTGTAAATATGTAAATGCGTGTGCTACAATCTTAACAGAAGATAAATGTCGAATCAACTCAAATATGAAGAATTTAAACCAGTAAAGGCCAAGAAGCTTTATGAGGCTTCCTGGCCTTTACTGTTGCCGGTTTCTTTATGCCGATTGGTTAATGTACCTGTCCCCAGGATAACACCGGTGATTACCGGAAAAAGCGCCACATAATGCTGCCAGGCAATGTTTTCTCCTAAAAATAACCCGAGGCAAATACGCCCACTACCGGTGAACCGTTTAAAACAGGGATGCTGTAGATGCGCCGATATGGTGCACGCTAGTGTTCCACAGCAGCGCGCCCAAAGCCGTGCTAGCCCAACTGGAAATAAGCAGAACAGCAAGCGGCCACAGCTCAAAAGCTCTCGGTTTAGCCCATACCGGATTAAAAATGAGGCCGATGACCACCAGACCAAAGGCTGCCAATACACTACAGATAAAGGTAGATGCCGGAATCTGATCGCGTTGGCGGCCCGGCACGTCGATGTATGTGCGCAATATAAATATCCAACATATGGATGTGAACAGCCGGAGATTGTCCGAATATGGCAGCATTTCCGAAGAGGGTGATTTGGGCTCTTTTTTAATGACAACGTGCAGGTAAAATAATCCAAATATGGAATAATAATAGCTATATTCCCGTATTAAAGGGGGCTAATCAATGTTTTTGTGTTTTGCAGATTTTAAAGTTGCGGTATACCGCCTGTCCCTAGCAGCCGGGGAGCAGGGGCTTAACCTCCCGCCGTATAAGGGGTCCACCATCAGAGGCGGCTTTGGCCATGTCTTCCGCCGTATCGCCTGCAGCCAGCCAAAGTGCGAATGCCGGGACTGCATGCTGGCACAGACCTGTCCGTATGCGCTTATCTTTGAACCGGCGCCGCCGCCTGGCAGCGCTGTTCTTAAACATTATAGCGATATTCCGCGCCCGTTTGTTATTGAGCCGCCGCTTGAGACTAAAACCAATTATACGCCAGGGGAGACATTGGAGTTTGGACTTGTGCTAATAGGACAAGCCATCCAATATCTGCCGTACTTTGTATTGGCATTTAAGGAGCTGGGCAACGTCGGGTTGGGTAAGGGACGGTTGCCGTTTACTCTGGCAGATGTCGCGGCTGTCGACGCTGCCAGCGGGCAGGCAAGGTCGATATATAACTCGGGTTCGAATAGGATCACTCCGGTACAATGTCAGCGGACACTGGCCGAACTGCAAAGTAACTGCCCGTCAGGTGATATTTTGACGTTGGATTTCTTGACTATGACCAGGCTTAAATATGAACATAGTCTAGTGTTGGAAATTCCGTTTCACGTACTTGTTCGTAATCTCTTGAGGCGGATAAGCACGCTGTACTACTTTTATCATGGCTATGAAACGGCTGATATTGATTATAAAGGGCTGGTCGAGCGGGCCACAGATGTGCCAACATTGGCCCAGGAGCTAAAGCTTGTTGATTGGGAACGGTACTCACACCGCAAGGACGTGAAGATGAACATGGGTGGACTAGTTGGCCGCGTAGCTTATGGTGATGGCTGGCAGGAATTTTCGCCGCTGATTAGGCTGGGAGAGATTGTGCATGTGGGTAAGGGTTGCGTGTTTGGGCTGGGGCAGTATGTTATTGGTGAGTAGTACCGCTTTTTCAGTCCCCATTAGGCGGGGAAGGAAGCATAAATAACAAATCTAATTTCAGTCCCCCAACTGTTCGGGTTAATACTGGCCGGCGGCCAATACCACAATTATATATGCTAATTAAAATTTTTTCAAAATAAAGTTGCTTTTTTAAGAATTATATGGTAAATTTCTTACCAAGAAAACTTAATTAAACATAAATAACATATCTAAGGGAATAGGGGGAATACTGAATGCTCCAGTATACTGGGCATCCCTTTTATGATATTGGAGTTGCGACTATATGTGCGTTAGCGAAAAAGTTCAAACCTACAGAACTGACCCAAGAAGATTTAGAGCGTGCTGCTACTTTTATCGAAGAAAATTACGGGCGAGACCCGTTGAAATCTTTTTTGGGGGTAGCTTTCACTACGAATGCATGGTTTAATCAGCCAGCTTTTGACAAACAACCGGAAAAAAGACGAGAGTATGCCAATCGAATTTTGCGCAGTTTTAGTACTAGCGATAATACATCTGAGCAACGATGCGTATTTACCGGTGAACCTGTTACAACGGCGGCGTTTTCGGACAAGCTTCCTCCCGGCAGAGCCTTCAGGCAGCATATTCCGCTGTTAACTGGTGAGGGAGTTATCAACTTCCATCCATGGGGGGATGCTGGTCTGCCAGTTTCAGGAAAAGCAGCGTTATGTTTACAAGCCTTTCCTTTAGGCTGTGCTAAGTGTGGAGGAAGGCTATTGGCGGTACATTCTGATAATCCTGATATTACCTTTCGGTTTGCGGCAGAGTTTTTACAGTATAACCGTGAAGTCATGCTTTTGGCGCAGGAGTCGGGAAGTAAAAAGATGCCAGAAGCCAAAATGTCGGCCAGGACTTTGCTTATTGATACCTTTCTGCGGATAGAAAAATATCGTCAGGCTGAATTGGAAGAGACTGGCTTTGTATCGGTTACAGCATATCATTTGACAAATAGCGGCCAATCTAATGCGTTAGATGAGCAGAATCCGCCTTTGAGCATATATTATTTGCCGCTGGAATTAACGGATTTTTTTAAACAAATATTTATAAATTCAACGTATAAAATTAAGTGGCAAGAGATTGTAAATAGAGCTTGGCAGCATTCAGGGGGAGTCGCGCTCAAGAAAAAGAGCAAAGGAGTAAATGAGGATAAACCTCTCCGAAATTTTTTATACGAGGACTTATTCAAATTGCCTAATGGCGTTCTAGCTTTTATCAGACGCTACTTTTTACGGGTTCCTTCCTCTAAAGGTTCTGACGAAGATCCGCGCCTAGCTTACTCTCTTGAACAGGAATATAATTTGGTTTCGTGGGAGATCACTAAATTGTTTCTAAGGAAGGTGATGAAAATGAACAGTGAACGAATAGAAAAGATTGCTTTGTTGGGAGAAAGATTAGCCGAATATATAAGACAGGAGAACGATAAGAAATTTTTTACAGACTTTTATCGGGTCAACAAGTACGAGTATCTGAGAAATATTTTAATTAAGGCTAATATGAGAAATGTTAAGCAAGGAAATAGTCTTATACTTGATTTTGATTTGTATTTAAGCGTTTTCGAGGAAGCAGAAGAATTTGCATACTCTGATTGGCGTTTAGCACGGGATCTTGTGTTAATCAAAGTGGTCGAGAAACTATATGAACTTGAATGGTTTAGCAAAAACAGTGATGTATTTACTAACTTAGAAAGTGAAGAAGATAAGGAGGAGTAAAAAATGGCATTTGTGACAGGAGTGGTTCTAATTGATGCCCAAGCATCGGCTTTAAACAATCTGGGGAATATGCCGGGTGAGCGTACTGATAACAAAGTGGGTGTCAAGCTAATTAGAACTAAGGAAGGATACTACCCCTATGTCTCGGCTCAAGCGTACCGGTATTGGCTCAGGACAACACTGGAGAATTTAAAATCAAACTGGAAAGCCTCCCCTGTTTATCGGGAAGACAAAATCGCCTATACAGATGCTGATCCGATAAAATGGTGGGATGATGATTTGTTTGGCTACATGCGGGCACCGTCAAAAAGGGAATCAGCCAAGGCTAAACGAGAAGCAGACGCGCAACTAATGTCTTCAACCGAAACGGTTGATACTGTTACGCGAGTTTCGCCGTTTAGAATGAGCACATTAGTTTCTATTGCACCACTTGCTAATATTACCGAAGATTTTGGTGTGATGGCTCGACAAGAAGGTAATCCTGTACCGTATGAACATCAATTTTACCGCACTACTTTAAAAGGTTTGTTTTCCTTAGATCTTAACGCTACAGGTACATATTGGTATTGCAAAAAGACTGGATATAGAAATCTCGACGAAGTTCGCACGAAAGAAGCAGAGCAGTTAGGTTTGGAGCATTTGGAAAGCGAAAAGGCATATAGACTGCCAAAGGAGCAACGGATTGAACGGATAGCGGCCTTAATGGAAGGTATGGCTGTACTTAATGGCGGGGCAAAGCAATCGCTTCATTACACCGATGTAACTTCGCCGCTGGTATTACTTGCTGTGACCAGGGGCGGTAATCATATTTTTAATTATGTAGTTGGACATAACTCCCGCAATTTACCTGAAATAAAGACAGAAGCGCTACAAGAAGTATTAACGGTATTTGCTGATGAAATTTTATCAAATATTTATATTGGGTGGGCAAAAGGATACTTAGACAACGAGCGGGAAAAATTTGAGCAATTTTGTGCAAAAAGTCAAATTACTTCGATTAAGATTAGCCATCCTCGTGAAGTTTTTAAACAAATTGTCGCTGAACTTAATAAGAATGAAAATGTCAATTGGCTTGATTAGGAGGCTTTCTTATGAAGGTTTTGCGGGTAACGGCGGAAGGTTTAACAACTTCTTTCCGCTATCCTCACTTTATGCTAGGCATTCAGCCAACGTTTGAAATGCCGCCGCCAGCAACGATTTACGGCCACATTTGCAGTGCCATTGGCGAATGGATTGATCCGGAAGAGGTTTTATTTGCATATCATTTTACACATGAAGGCAAATTTGACGATGTTGAGCACATTCATGTATTAGCAGCGGCTGGCGGTAAGTTACCAGGAACCGTCATGCCAAAGGTGCTTGAGGGGGCTGTAAATCCTTATAAACGTACTATTTTCTTTAAACCTAAACTTGTGCTCTATATTAACAAGCCTGAGTGGCTTCAATATTTTTACTCGCCGCGTTACCCTGTAGCTTTGGGCAGGTCGCAAGATTTATTCACGTATACCGATATTCAGATTGTTGATCTATGCAAAAAAGAGGACGCATATTTTGAACATACGCTTGCTCCGTATGAGTTTTCAATGAAGACGGCCCGAGGATATTCGGTTCTTATGCCGCGTTTTCTTGATTATTCTAAAGGACGTGCGCCAACTTTTGAACGTTATGTTGTACTCAATCAACGGATACATACTACTGATTCACAAGAATTTCTCAAGGTTGCAGCCGAACAGTATTGGGTTGATGCTTCCATGCCAGTAAATAAAGGTGTCAATTTAGGTCTTTTATTTCATGGTTTTACCGGAGGCAGAGGTGGAAAATAATAAATGTCAATGTCCTGATTGGTTGGACGATATTTGGGCTAAGAGTCCGGTTCAGCCCAATATATCCGGCGAAACGCTATTTTCTCATACCTTTGAAGTTTTAAAACGACTTGCCGAATTGAAGAAGCTACGTCCTAATCTTGCTGAAACTATTGGATTCCCAAAGCTTTGGAATTGTTTATTTTGGGCTTGCATGATACATGATTTTGGTAAGGCCGCACTTGGTTTTCAGCAGATGCTTCGACAAGGCGGCAAAACATGGGGACATCGCCACGAGGTTTTGTCTTTGGCTTTTGTAGACTGGCTGGATGGGTTGTCAGAAGAAGAGAAGTATTGGATAGCTGCGGCGGTGGCTTATCACCACAAGGAGGGCGCCGATTTATCCGACCTAACTTTAGTGATAGATGGATCGGAAGATGATCCGGTAACAAAGATGATTACTCAACTTAAGGAAGTGACTTTGCAAAAGCTTTGGCGCTGGTTAGCAGAGTACTCAAATTGTTGGATTAATGAGCTAGGGTTTACTAGTTGTAGAATTGATCATATTAAGTTCATACAATTTGATAATGAATCCTTTTCAAGTAAGGCGTACAAGACAATCCGTTATTATTTAAATAAACTTACTGTCTGGCAAGAGACTGGTAATAATATTTCTGAGTTTAGGCTTAGTTCGATTTTGCTTCGTGGCCACGTTATTAGCAGTGACCATGTTGCTTCAGCTCACGTGGAAATACCGCCTTCTCCGGTACAGAATCCTGAAAAACTAATTAATCATTGGAATAAATCAATTGATAGTTTGTATCCCCACCAAAAAGAGTCTGTCAAGACTAAGGGCTCTGCAGTGCTGATAGCACCTACTGGTTCTGGCAAAACCGAAGCGGCCATATTATGGGCTTGCTCCCAGACTGAACAAGGCAAGGCTATGCCGCGCCTGATTTACTGCCTGCCTTACCAAGCTAGCATGAATGCCATGTATGAGCGTTTAACCGCGGATAGCTTTCCGGGGGCGGTAGGACTGGAACATAGTCGAAGTATATTAGTCCAATATAGACGTTATTTGGAAGAAAAGCTGGATAACAAAGTAGCAGCTAAGCTGGCCAAATGGGAAAAGACATTAGCACGGTTATATTGCTATCCGGTAAGAGTTTTAAGTCCGTACCAAATACTCAAAGCTACATATCGGTTAAAAGGGTATGAAACTTTATTGACAGATTGTTTTAATGCGGCGTTCATTTTAGATGAAATTCACGCGTATGCGCCTAGGCGGTTGGCACAGATATTTGCGACTGTAAAATACCTGCGTGAAACTTATCATGCAAAGTTTTTTGTTATGTCAGCTACCTTACCTGGCATAGTAATTGAGAAGCTTGAACAAATATTAGGCAACTATCGTTTAATCAAAGCTACAGACGAAGTATTTGAAAAGTTCCGGCGACATAGGTTGTTTATTCGGCCGGGAGATTTGACTGCAGAAGACATACTAGGTGAGATTGAACTTGAAGCACGCTCAGGAAAAAAGGTATTAATTTGTTGTAATACTATTAAACGTACGCAACAGGTGTATCAACAATTAAAAGACAAACTGGGGCAGCAAGTGCCGATCATGTTATTACATGGCAGATTCAATAACCGAGATCGTACGATAAAAGAAAGAGATATTATTGTAGCTGCTGGCGGCAGTGAATCCTCTGAACAATCTTTAGTTATTGTTGCCACTCAAGTGGTTGAGGTCAGCTTAAATATTGATTTAGATGTGCTTTATTCTGATCCGGCACCACTTGAAGCGCTAGTTCAAAGATTTGGGCGGATAAACCGCAGACGTATTTATGAATGGGCGCCGGTTTACGTTTTTACTCAACCATGTGACGGTGCGGTATATGAACAAAGCATAGTTGAGCAGGCTCTAATTATATTGCAAGATATTAATGGACAATTTATTGACGAGAAGCAAATCACTACATATTTGGACAACATATATCAAGATAAAATTGCGGAAAACTGGAATCAGAATTATTTGAATGCTTTTACGGAATTTAATGATGTTTGTATTAGTAATCTAAAAGCGTTTGCTGCTGACAAGTTTTTGGAAGACGAGTTTTATAAAGCTTTTGACAGTATCGAAGTGTTGCCTATGAGTTTAAAGGATGAATATATTAGGTTTATAAATAAAAATGACCCGCTAAGTGCAAACGAATTATTTGTGTCCTTAGGTTGGAAGCAATTTGATAAGCTTGCTAAAAAACGTAGGGTTATATTTGGAGCAAAGGGGCAGCCCAACTTGGTCAATCTATCTTATGATAGCGAATATGGTTTGGAGTAATCCCATAGGAGGTGCATTCATGTCCCATCCGCTACCCAAACATAAAAAATACACCTACGCCGACTACTTAACTTGGCCGCTTGAAGAGCGCTGGGAGCTTATTGACGGTGTGCCGCATAATATGAGTCCTGCTCCATCCCGGCGGCATCAAGAGATTTTGGTCGAAATGCTGCGGCAATTTTCAAATTATTTGCTGGATAAATCCTGCCGGGTATATTCGGCACCGTTTGATGTGCGGTTGCCGCAAAGTAATGAGACTGATGAAACGGCAACAAATGTTGTACAGCCTGATATAGTTGTAGTGTGTGATAAGAGTAAGCTTGACGACAAAGGCTGTACCGGCGCTCCTGACTTAATTGTTGAAATTATCTGTCCGGGATCAGCGTTTAAAGACTTACGAGATAAGTTTCGCCTGTATGAAAGTTCAGGCGTCAAAGAATATTGGATTGTGCATCCCAATGATAACACTGTACTGGTCTTTAAACTTGGTAGTGATGGCCATTATGGCAAGCCTGGAATGTATAGCGAGCAGGACGAAATCGAAGTAGGTGTATTAGAAGACTTAACTATATCACTAAAAACGGTTTTTGAGGAATAAATACCCATAACCGGTTTAAAAAGGCTACCCCCCGCAGATAATAGGCCAAAAACCTATGTCTGCGGGGGATTATTTTGCGGCAAGTTGGTGTTGAGTGTATTGCTATATCTCCATTATGTAGACAATAAGCATTTATTAGAATACTTGTGTATGAGCATGGATAGGAACCGGGTTAAATCTCTATGGATACCAGTACTTTTCCATACTGCTAATAATTACCTGACTTTGGTCACTATTGGAATAATTTATTAGTAACCGTGAAATAAATGTCTGCATATTATGTAACAAAAAGGGTTAAGGAGGTAGTTGAATGGCTGATAGAAAGCACCTTTACTGGGAAGATCCTGAGATTGAGGAATGGGATGATGAAGAAGAATGGGAAGAAGAAAGCACTACGAGGAGTGACGATCGTCAATTTATATTTGGCTTTGGGTTTGGTTGCTATCCCCGCCGGTTT
Source organism: Sporomusaceae bacterium ACPt (assembly GCA_041428575.1). Classification (GTDB taxonomy): domain Bacteria; phylum Bacillota; class Negativicutes; order Sporomusales; family Sporomusaceae; genus Sporomusa_D; species Sporomusa_D carbonis. Next base: position 3,910,049 of record CP155570.1, on the reverse strand, counting down.
TGTTTCCCCCGGCAGTTTGGGTGTTTTCCTTTTGGATGTTTCCCGCGTAGATTCTGCTTCCCGCGTAGATTCTGCTTCCCGCGTAGATTCTGTTTTCCGCGTAGATTCTGTTTTCCGCGTCCTTGTTTCCCGTTATAAGATATTAGTCAAAAGTTTAGAAGCTGGCTTCCGACTGAAGTCAGCTTTATTTTAATTTTTATCGAAAAATAGTAAATATTGAACAAAAAATGGAAATAATGCTTGTAATTATATTATTGTGGGTGTGAGAATGTGCAGCTATTTGTTTCTGCCTATGGATCATCTTTAGGCAAAAAAAGTGAACGGCTTATTCTTAAAGAAAAAGGTCAAGTCGTCGGTGAATACCCCTTTCACGACCTTGAACAGGTAGTGATAGATTGTTTGGGAGTAAGTATTTCTACAGATGCTATTCTGGAATGTATGGAACATGGCATTGCCATAAACTTCATGACACCAAACGGCAATCCGTATGCCAAACTATTGCCGCTTGCACTTACCGGGACGGTAGCTACCCGCCGGGAGCAACTGTTTGCTTTTCGCGATAGCCGGAGTGTGGATATTGCTAAAGCTTTTATTGGCGGAAAAATTACTAATCAGATAAATACCGTCAAATATTTCGCTAAATACCGCAAGACAGCCAATCCTGAAGACTATTCCCAAGTTGCCGGATTGCTTGATCATATGGGGGAGGTAGCTAAAGGATTGCCGGGAATAAAGGGAACATGTGTTGATGAAATACGCGGCACGGTAATGGCGCTTGAGGGGCGTATCGGCAACATGTACTGGGAGTGTGTAAAACTTTTGACATCAGGCAAAATTGAATTTCCGGGGCGGGAGCACCGGGGAGCGCAAGACCCTGTTAATTCTATGCTAAATTATGGGTATGGCATCCTGGCTCATCAGGTTGAGACAGCGCTAACTCTTGCCGGACTTGACCCTTTCGGAGGATTTTTGCATGTTGACCGCCCGGGGAAGAAAAGTTTGGTTTACGATTTTATGGAGGAATTCCGCCAGCCGGTAGTTGACCGGGTAGTTATTGCGCTAGTCAATAAGGGTGCTGAGCCTGGCATGGTTGACGGCATGCTGAACGCAGATACCCGGCGCAGTTTATCAAATAAAATTAACGAACGGTTGGAAACGCCGGAATACTTTCAGGGAAAGAAACAGCGGCTTAAAACAATTATTCAGCTTCAGGCACGGCGGATAGCCACTTTTGTCCGTGGTGAAGCCAAATATAAGCCGTTTGTAAGTAAGTGGTAATATGAATAATTTTGTAATTTATGATATTGAAGAAGATAAGCTTCGGACCCGGATTTTCGAAATATGCAAAGACTACGGGCTTAAGCATGTCCAGTATAGTACCTTTTTCGGCCAGCTTAATCAAAACCGGCGGGAAGAACTTTTTCTCAAACTAAAAAAGATTATTGGCCGACAGCGGGCCAAAATTGTTATTGTACCTGTGTGCGACAAAGATATTGGATTGTTGAAATCAATCAATACATATATTGAGGCCGGACATGAACTTGAAAGTCACTGATATTAAGCAGTATATCTATTGCCCGCGAATTATCTATTTTTTGTATATTTGTCCTGTCAGTAAAAAGACTACCTACAAAATGGAGTCAGGTAAGGTAGAGCATATGGTCTTGGACAAGCTGGAGGAACGCCGAACTCTAAAAAGATACCGGCTGGCTGAAGGTGAGCGTGTTTTTCATACTTATTTAGAATCTGAGCGTATTGGTCTTCAAGGTAAACTTGATATGCATATTGTGGTTGACAAGCAGTATTATCCTGTGGAGTACAAATTTACGGAACGATCGGCATCATTAAACCACAAATATCAATTGGTCAGCTATGCCATGCTGCTTGAGGATTACTACCGGTGTACTGTTAGAAACGGTTTGCTGTATCTTGTACCGAAAAATGAGATAATCCCGGTAGAAATAACGCCTAATGCAAGGGAGTTTGTCTATGAAATTATTGATAAAATTAGACAAATAATCCGGAGTGAGCGTGTGCCTGAGCGTCAGCGTAAGGTAAATAAGTGCCGTGACTGTGAGTATCGGCGGTTTTGCGGTGACATTGATATTTGGACAAAGGAGCGAGTAGACAAATGTATTTTCTAAATGAAATTGAGCGAAAAATGTTTTTAAAGAAAATGCTGCCTAAAGCCCGGGTGTTGGATGTTGATGATGAGCTTCGGGGCTGGAACTGGCATCAACCGCCGCTAGCGCCTGCATATGAGGAACGGTTAGCGGTGTATGAGGTTAGCAACACTTATTGCTCGACCCACCGTGATTTATATGTCCGCCGGGTGCTTAAAACACGGATAAATCCCAATTATTTCATGATATCAGGCAAGGCATTTCATCAAATAGTAGTTAGTGTAATTGAGCATGCTAAAAAATTGATTTACTTTCATGGCCCCACACCTCAGGGGAGGCTTACCAGTGCTTTGCGACAAGCGTTTGAGATAAGCTGGCCATCAGAGGTCAATATGCTGACGGAAGAACAAAAAAATGATTTAACAAATAAAGGAAAATGTTTAGCCGAATATGAACAAGGCAGGATTTTAGCACGGGTTGAAGAAGTATTAACACAGCAGCCATATATCGGCGCCGACGCGTTAGTCCATTTAACCGTACCGGTAGTGTGCGAGCATAAACTTGATGGCCGGTTTTTGGGCCTTAGCCAATATCTTAGCGCCGATGCTTTTATGATGTCCGATCCGATGGTAATGGACATAAAATTTGGCAGTCCGCGAAAGTTCCATCGCCTAAGTACCACAGGGTATGCCTTGGCTATGGAAGCATTATACGAAATGCCGGTAAATTTAGGATGCATATGCTATGGTGAGTTTAAGAATGGCCAGCTTATTGTCAATCGGGATATGCATTTGATTGACGACGAGCTTCGGCAGTGGTTTATTGAATCAAGGGATGAAAAGATGCGCATGATCTACGAAGAAATTGACCCGGGACTTGCGGACGATTGCCAGGAAACTTGCCCTGCTTATGAGGAGTGCCATTAAGTGTTTGAATTGTAAATTTCGCAAATAACCTGGGTTTTCAGACAGAATTTATATTTGCGGGATTTTTGCAAATCAGCGGTAGTTCTGGATTGGCTGCAAAGCCAGGAACTACGCTGAGTTTGAGTTTTGCTTCGAAGTCGGTTACAGCCAAAAGCTCCGGTTAATGGAGACTGAAATATTTTTCATTATTGCCTCGATATACGACAGTTTCCTGGCCTTGGTTACAGCCAAAAGCTCCGGTTAATGGAGACTGAAATTTTTTCAAGCAGGTACAGTTACAAATCCAGCGACAAGGTTACAGCCAAAAGCTCCGGTTAATGGAGACTGAAATATGCCACGAACTTGGACATGCCCGGTTGCATCCGGCCGTTACAGCCAAAAGCTCCGGTTAATGGAGACTGAAATTCAGAACCTTCGGCAGCTTGAACACTATTGGACGCCGAGTTACAGCCAAAAGCTCCGGTTAATGGAGACTGAAATGATGAAAAACTATTCAAGGGCGGCGAAGGGACAGTCAGTTACAGCCAAAAGCTCCGGTTAATGGAGACTGAAATTCAGACTTGCTGATCCCTTCGTTCCGGCCGTATTTATACGAAGTTACAGCCAAAAGCTCCGGTTAATGGAGACTGAAATAGTATTTTCGCCAGTCTGATACCTTGTAAATTACAAAAGTTACAGCCAAAAGCTCCGGTTAATGGAGACTGAAATAAACTTGCCCGAGCGCGTCTCCTACCGCTTTAAATACGCGTTACAGCCAAAAGCTCCGGTTAATGGAGACTGAAATTCTTTCACTTTTTCAAGCAGTTTGGTTAGTAATTCCCGGTTACAGCCAAAAGCTCCGGTTAATGGAGACTGAAATTTTCTTACTCTTCTACTTATTACCATATTACCATGTTACGTTACAGCCAAAAGCTCCGGTTAATGGAGACTGAAATTTGAAATAGCGGCATTTGCCCAGGCCGATTTCACTGTCGTTACAGCCAAAAGCTCCGGTTAATGGAGACTGAAATTAGCTAGGATTCCGATTTCCATTTTCAATGTGCCCGTAGGTTACAGCCAAAAGCTCCGGTTAATGGAGACTGAAATACAAGATACAAGTTACCGCTACTTACCGGCCCGCCGCGTTACAGCCAAAAGCTCCGGTTAATGGAGACTGAAATAACTTGGCAAAATATCCTGCTGCTTCTTCTGCTCCTATGTTACAGCCAAAAGCTCCGGTTAATGGAGACTGAAATTAAGTCAACCGGAAAGTTTTGTCAGCAAGTTCGATTAGCAAGTTACAGCCAAAAGCTCCGGTTAATGGAGACTGAAATGATTTAGGGCCTTGCCTTATCCCATATATTTCCTCTAGCGTTACAGCCAAAAGCTCCGGTTAATGGAGACTGAAATAAGCTAGAACCGATATACCTGTGTTGTTGGATTATATAGACAGTTACAGCCAAAAGCTCCGGTTAATGGAGACTGAAATATTGACCCGTATGTGCTTGGTGTTTGGTTAGGAGATGGAGTTACAGCCAAAAGCTCCGGTTAATGGAGACTGAAATAACAGCCATCTTCAGTTTTAGTGTAACAACCGAATTGCTCGTTACAGCCAAAAGCTCCGGTTAATGGAGACTGAAATTTTTTTAACAGTTGTTGCAGTTGCCAGCGAATTGCTTGAAGTTACAGCCAAAAGCTCCGGTTAATGGAGACTGAAATATTTATTTAAAGCCTTGCAATACATTACTTGTCAGGGCAAAGAGTTACAGCCAAAAGCTCCGGTTAATGGAGACTGAAATTAGGTAAATGAGCTAAATCTAAGTCAACATTAGCTAATTTGGTTACAGCCAAAAGCTCCGGTTAATGGAGACTGAAATTGCTGCAATAATACCAGGACGAAACACTGCCATAAGGTTACAGCCAAAAGCTCCGGTTAATGGAGACTGAAATTTTAATAAACTATCTGCTCTAACCCAACCATCTTCTGTTAGGTTACAGCCAAAAGCTCCGGTTAATGGAGACTGAAATTTAGCACCTGCGCCATACAATGACCTTCCAGCAGGGAGAAGTTACAGCCAAAAGCTCCGGTTAATGGAGACTGAAATAGTGTCATCTACAGACCGCATACCGATTATCTATGGTACGTTACAGCCAAAAGCTCCGGTTAATGGAGACTGAAATGCTTGAGAAATGGTGAGCATGGATATACTTAGTTTGGCGAGTTACAGCCAAAAGCTCCGGTTAATGGAGACTGAAATAACAGAACCAATGTCAGAACATTCCCCAAGAACAAAGTTACAGCCAAAAGCTCCGGTTAATGGAGACTGAAATTAGGTAAAATCTGGAGTGGTAAAACAACAGGAGATTGTTACAGCCAAAAGCTCCGGTTAATGGAGACTGAAATATACAGGACATTATTCAGCAGCTACTAATACGGGGAAACGTTACAGCCAAAAGCTCCGGTTAATGGAGACTGAAATGTTATGACTAGCCTTCCTTTCCCGCCGTACTCTTTCAGTTACAGCCAAAAGCTCCGGTTAATGGAGACTGAAATAGGAATAATTTTATCTTCTTCGGGGATACCGAATTTTTCAGTTACAGCCAAAAGCTCCGGTTAATGGAGACTGAAATGCAGATAATAATTCAAGCGAATATCCTGTTTTATTGCGTTACAGCCAAAAGCTCCGGTTAATGGAGACTGAAATGTCATAATTTTATAACCACGTTTAAACTCATTTAATAGTGTTACAGCCAAAAGCTCCGGTTAATGGAGACTGAAATCATGTTCCTTATGTGTCGCCTTCAACAAGCACCATATCCGTTACAGCCAAAAGCTCCGGTTAATGGAGACTGAAATAACGAAACGGTTGCTGTACAAAAATAAAAAAAGCCTCCGGGTAAAAAACGGAAGCCTTGATTTCACTGGTGACCTACGTAGGAATCGAACCTACAACCTAAATAGAATATGGGTTTTCTAAGACTTTTACTACACAAAAAATACTTGATACAAGCTTCGGCTTTTCCTGTTTCTCTTTAATCATTAGTAATCGGCCAGGGGCTTGGTTTGGCAATGTAGTAGCCTTGGGAAAAGTCAATGTTGTATTTTTTGACGGCGTTAAATACCGATTTGGAGTGGACAAATTCAGCTATTGTTTGGATACCCATGTCTTGGGCAAAGTTTACAATGCTTTTGACGATGGCTTGCGAGTGGGTATCGTGGTCAATATTTTTTATGAGCGAGGCATCAATTTTTAAATAGTCAAAATCAAGTGAGAGGACATAGGCAAAGTTGGAGTACCCAGAGCCAAAATCATCGACCGCCAGTTTGCAGCCGCTGTCCTTTAAACTTTTTAAAAAATCCACAGCAGCGGTATGACTTTCAAGGCGATGGTTTTCCAGTACTTCAAATGTTACTCTGCCACACATATTGTAGTTAGCCAGCGCCTCTTGAATCATGGTAGTGGTTTGACTGTTTTCCATATCTTCAACATCAAGGTTGATCGAAAGTTCGCCGGGAAAGTTTTTGAACAACGCAAAAGATTTTTCTATAATGGCTTTGGTAATGGCCGGATACTGCCGGGTTGTTTTGGCAATATTGAGAAACTGGTGCGGAGCAATGATGTTGCCGTTATTATCGACGAGCCGGGCCAGCACTTCGTAGTGGCGATTGTTTGGCTGAACATGGTTGTATATTGGTTGAAAATGAGGAACGATACGGTCATATTTGATCGCGTCCTGCAAGAGTCTAGCCCATTTGATATTATCCTGATAGCGGGCGTCAATGCCTGCGGCTTCTTGGAAAAACAGATAGGGTTTGCGTTGCGCGCGGGCCTCACGCATGGCAATGTCGGCTTTAATAACCAGCTTTTCCGGAGGGGCACTTGTTGCAAACGCTAATCCGCTTGTTACCCGCAAGAAGACATCCTGCTGGTTGTTAGAAAAGCTGGTGGATGACACTGTAGTGGCAATGGATTTTGCCAGACGATCAAAATCATCCAAAGTCTTGGGCAAGTTGGCGGTGTTCTGGGCGTCCAGAAAAATGGCGTATTCATCGGCGTGCATTTTATATAGCCGATATGCCGGGTTCGGCAAAATATCAGAAAGAAGCCGGGCCAAACTGACAAGAATGAAATCACCTTCGGCATAACCGTAGAAGTTGTTTATTTGTTCAAAACCGTCAATATTGATAAGGGCGATTACCGGAACCTTGGCTTTGGCAATATCCCGCAGTAGCCGCAACCGATTGGGTAAGCCGGTCAAATTATCGGTGTACAGGAGGTTGATGAGCTGCTGTTCACGTTCTTTTAATTCCTGGGTGCGTTTGGCTACCATTTTTTCCAGCGTCTGATTCATGGTGATGAGCTGTTGTTCGAGCTGCCGGCGCACGGTAATATCTTTAAAATTTTCGACAATTCCTGATAGTTCGCCGGATTGATTAATGAGTGGCATGGCTGTTAAAATGCAGTATTGTTCGGATTTAGCAGAGTTTTTCAGGATAATGTCGCAGTCAACACGTTGGCCGGAATGACTAATGCGTTGCAACGGACAGGCTGGGGTGTAGCAAATGTCGGTAGTAAGCAAGTCATAACATTTTTTGCCTACAGCCTGGTCAGGTGAAACACCGGCCATAGCGGCAAACGCATCGTTGACTTTGAGCACAGTGAAATCACAGGCGATAACGCACATGCCGTCAGCTACGGAGTTTAAAACCTGTTGCAATTCATTATATAATTTGGTCTCGGTTTCGGTCACGCCCGGAGTTCCCTCCTCAGGAAATAATTACACATTTTATCATAGCATAAAACAGAATTATTGAATAGGAATCTACATATAGGACCTTTGACCTATATGTGAGTCAAAGACAAGGCAGGACTTTGCCTGACTATTGTTGAAAAAACTATGAATTACATATTTGCGAGGTTATAAATGATTTATATTGAGGGTTTGGTAAAAAAATTCGGTGAGCGGGTCGCTGTGGAAAATTTGAATTTGACAATTGAACAAGGAGAAACATTTGGATTGCTTGGTCCCAATGGCGCCGGGAAAACTACCACCATAAGGATTCTGACCATGCTTACCCGGCCTACGGCTGGTAATATTGTTATTAATGGCTGGCGATTGCCGCAAGATGAACTGGCGGTTAAGTCAGTTATCGGCGTTGTGCCCCAACATTTTAATCTTGATATTGATTTGACCGCTAGGGAGAACTTGGACCTTCACGGGCGGCTTCATCATATTCCCCGCAGGGAGCGGACAGAACGAATTGAAGAACTCTTGGAATATGTCGAGCTTAAAGACCGGGGCAATGATATGGTTAACACTTTTTCAGGCGGCATGAAACGGCGGCTGATGATAGCGCGGGCTCTTCTACACCGGCCGCAGGTGTTGTTTTTGGACGAGCCGACAGTAGGGCTTGACCCTCAGGTGCGGCGGCGGTTATGGGATCTAATCCGCAAACTGAACGCCGCCGGCCTGACGGTGCTATTAACCACTCACTATATTGAAGAAGCGCAGAGTCTTTGCAAACGGGTGGCTATTATGGAGAAAGGGCGGCTTATCGCACTTAACAGCCCGGCGGCACTGTGTGAACGACTAGGGAATTATGTGGTAGAATGGACGGAAAGTGAAGGTACCCAGTACCGGTTTTTTACTGGCCGTACGGAGGCGGCGGCGTTTGCCGGAACATTGGCATTCAATGCTACCTTACGGCACACTAACTTAGAAGATGTTTTTGTCGAGTTAACCGGACGCCGCGTTAGCGGGTAAAGTATTTTTTACGGGAACTACCGGATATTATCGGGGCGGGCAAAGGAGTCTGCAGATGGAAACTGCCGGAGAAATTATAGCGGCGCTTGGCGCCGCCGGACATCAGGCATATATTGTGGGTGGTGCAGTGCGTGACCTATTACGCGGCGCCAAGCCGGCCGACATTGATATTGCAACCGGTGCCGTTCCGGCTGAAATAATCGCTATTGCCGAGCGCCAAGGGTGGAAAGCGCTTCCTGTGGGCGCAGCGTTTGGCGTTGTTGCCGTAGTGGCCAACGGCCGGAAATATGAGGTGGCAACCTTTCGCACTGAGCGTTATGGTACTGACAGCCACCGTCCGGAAAGTGTCCAATTGGGAGTTAGCCTGGCTGACGACTTGGCCAGGCGTGATTTTACCATTAACGCTATGGCTCTAGGACCCGATGGTCATGTTGTTGACTTATTCGGGGGGCAAACGGACTTAACGGCTAAGGTTATTCGCACGGTAGGCAACCCGCGGGAACGGTTTGCCGAGGACGGACTTAGGATGTTCCGGGCCGCGCGGTTTGCCGCCCGGTTTGGCTATACTGTAGAAAGTGATACGATGGCGGCCATAACTGCCAGTTTAGAGCGGGTTAATGGTCTGTCGGTTGAACGGGTGAGGGACGAAATTGAAAAAACGCTGCTTGCCAAGTTTGCGTCACAGGGACTTGATATCATGATAAACACCGGCTTGCTGGCCGCAAACTGTCAAACCCGGGAACGGGGGCTGACTCAGCCTGTGCCCATTCTGCCTGAACTGGTCCATCTTGACGGTTTGCCGCAAAACCCGCGTCATCACCTGCACGATGCCTGGCGGCACACCATGGCGGCTGTTGACCTTGCTCCTGCGGATATTGTGCTACGGTGGGCGGCGTTACTGCATGACGTGGCTAAAGGCTGGCCGGGGGTGCGCACTGTTAATAAAGAAGGCCAGCCGTCAGACCCGGGTCATGAAAAGATAGGGGCTGAGCTGGCTGCCGCCATAATGGGAAGGCTAAAGACAGAGCGCCGGGTAGCCGACCGGGTCGTGTGGCTGATTAGACATCATTTGTATTTTCCCAAAGTAGAGTTTAAAGTCGTGTTAAAGTGGCTCAAACGGTTGGCTGGCAATTTTAAGAACAGCGATGAGTTTGGCGCGGCAATGCATCAATTAATTACATTGCATAAGGTCGACCGGCTGGCCGGCCACACTCAACCTGATATTGACGAGTTAACTGCGGTCTGGGAAATGACCGGGGCGATCATGCGGGATGTGCCGTTTTTTCCGGCTCAAATGGCCATTAGCGGCCGGGAAATTGCTGCGAAATTCGGAGGCGGGCCGGAAGTTGGCCGGTTTCAGCAAAACTTGCTCGAGAGAATTCAGGCCGGGCGGCTAACCAATACTCGTGAAGCACTTATGGCTGCACTTGACGCGCGTGCCTGCCGTATATCTGAAAAAAACAAGAAAAATTATTAAAAGTTTTTATGAAAAATACACTTGACTACCTTTGACGGATAATATATAATCAAAAATGAGTAAAATAGCTGAGCATGATGAACAGGAAGTTAACTATTACAATCTTCAGAGAACCGGCGGTTGGTGCGAGCCGGTGTGCGTAACAGTTGATTCCGCCTGGGAGTGGCTGATGATGAATCTGACGGGTCCGCCCGGTATAGCGGCAAAAGTTGGCTGAAAGGCAACATGGGTGGCACCGCGGGAAATAGCTCTCGTCCCTGTTATGGGATGAGGGTTTTTTATTTTGTACGCGGGGACTTATGTTTTCTTTTAGTTTAAAACTGGGTGGCACCGCGGGATACCTATCTCGCCCCAACATTTTGTGGGGCGGGATTTTTATTTTATTGATGAGGTGATTTTATGACAAAGTCTTTCAAAAGAGCGCACAATTTTAATGCCGGGCCGGCAGCCCTGCCTCTGGCGGCTCTCCAAAAAGCACAGGAGGAACTATTAGATTTTAACGGTACAGGTATGTCGGTCATGGAACTCAGTCACCGCAGTAAAGATTATGAGGCAGTGCATAATCGGGCAATCGGGCTTTTAAAAGAGCTGCTGGCTATACCTGAGAATTATGATGTGCTGTTTCTGCAAGGGGGAGCCAGCCTCCAGTTTGCCATGGTACCCCTGAACTTTTTGCCGGCAGGAAAGAAAGCCGGGTATGTTATGACCGGCTCTTGGTCGGAAAAGGCGTATGCCGAGGCTGAGAAACTGGGCGAGGTGTTTGTTGCCGCCAGTGCCAAAGAAGGCAACTACCGTCGCATTCCGGCTACTGAGGAACTGAAATACGGTAGCGACGCCGCATATCTTCATATTACCTCCAACAATACCATCTTTGGCACTCAGTGGCAGGATTTTCCCGATACCGGTGACGTGCCCATGATTGCCGATATGTCCAGTGACATCTTGTCGCGGCCTTTTGATGTGAGTAAGTTCGGCCTGATTTATGCCGGTGCGCAAAAAAATCTCGGTCCCGCCGGTGTGACTGTGGTCATCATCAGGCATGATCTCCTGGACCAAGCCAATAAAAAAGTGCCCACGATGCTTAAGTACGGAACCTATGCCAAAGATAACTCGTTGTACAATACGCCGCCTACCTTCAGCATTTATATGGTAAAACTCATGCTGGAATGGGTCAAAGAACAAGGAGGGGTAGCGGCAATATACAAGCGCAATCAGGAGAAGGCAGCGCTTATTTATGAAACCATTGATGCCAGCAATGGTTTCTATGTGGGCCACGCTCAGCCGGATGCACGGTCACTGATGAATGTTACTTTCCGCCTTGCTAATGAAGAACTTGAGAAGAAATTTCTTGACACCGCCAAAAAATCCGGCTTTGTTGGTCTGAACGGGCATCGCTCCGTGGGTGGTTGCCGGGCTTCCATCTATAATGCCGTACCTTATGAATCCTGCGCTGCGTTGCGGGATCTGATGGTGTCCTTTCGGAAAGAAAACGGGTAAATGGGTGAGCAGTATAGCTGCAATTACCACTAATAATGGAGGTGTGGACATATGAAAATATTAGTAAGTGATCCGGTATCGGCAGCCGGTGTTGAGATTTTACAGAAAGAATTTGCGGTAGATGTAAAACTTAAGCTGCCGCCGGAAGAACTTATTAAGATTATTCCGGAATATGACGCGTTGGTAGTAAGAAGCGAGACCAAAGTAACCAAAGCCGTACTGGCTGCTGCCGATAAGCTAAAGGCCATTGGCCGGGCCGGGGTCGGTGTTGACAATATTGATGTCGAGGCTGCCACGCAGAAAGGTATCATAGTCCTTAACGCGCCTGAAGGCAATACAATTGCGGCCACTGAACACACTGTGGCCATGATGCTGGCGCTGGCGAGAAATGTTCCTCAAGCGCATCAATCAATGAAAGAGGGTAAGTGGGAACGCAGTAAATTTATGGGTGTCGAAATGCGTGGCAAAACACTGGGTATTTTCGGCTTAGGCCGGATTGGTACCGGGGTGGCTAAACGGGCACTAGCTATGGAGATGGAAGTATTGGCCTATGACCCGTTCATTAGCGCCGACCATGCTAAAGCATTGGACATAGAATTGGCTGAGATTGATGACATTCTTGCTAAAGCTGATTTTATTACACTGCATCTGCCGCTGACACCTGAAACTAAAAACCTCCTAAATAAAGAGGCCTTTGCCAAAGTTAAGCCGGGGGTGCGTATTATCAACTGCGCGCGGGGCGGCGTTGTTAATGAATTGGATTTGGCTGAAGCTGTCGAGGCTGGCATAGTAGCCGGAGCGGCTATCGATGTTTTCGAAAAAGAACCGGTAAATCCCGATAATCCGCTTTTAAAACTGGATAAGGTTGTAGTTACACCGCATCTGGGTGCTTCGACGGCTGAAGCTCAAGTTGGTGTTGCGGTTGATGTGGCTCACGGGATTATTGCGGCGCTGCGCGGTGAGCCTGTAACCACTGCCGTAAACATGGCGCCCATACCGGCGCATGTATTAAAGGTCATCAAGCCGTATCTTGATTTGGCTGAAAAAATGGGCTGCCTGGCTGTTCATCTGGCTGACGGCCGTATAAATGCGGTGGATATTGAGTATAATGGCGAAATCAGTCAAGTTGACACTAAAATGTTGACAACTGCCCTGGTTAAAGGCCTGCTTAATCCCATACTGCAAGAAAGCATTAACTATGTCAATGCTCCGGGCGTGGCCAAGGCACGCGGCATTAAGGTTAAAGAGATCAGAAGCAAGGAAGCCGTAGATTTTGCCAACCTCATTACGGTGAGGGTACGCACTGATAAAGGGGAACACAGGGTTGCCGGAACGTTGTTTGGCCAGGAAGGGCGGATTGTACTCATCGACGGCTACCGGGTAGATGTGGCGGCTGAAGGATGGCTGCTAATCGGGCCACATATCAACAAGCCGGGGATGGTTGGCAAGGTCGGCACTATCTTAGGCGAAGCAAACGTGAATATTGCCGGTATGCAGGTGGGACGCACCGAAACTGCCGGTACCAATATTATGGTTATGAGCATTGAGTCTGACATTCCCACCCCGGTTATGCTTAAAATTAAGGCGGTTGACGGGATACTCGGCGCCAAACTTGTTAACTTTAATGCAGGATAACGGGTATATGAAATCCAATAAAGATTTTTTTCTAGGCGTGTTGTTAGTAACGCTCCATCGCTGGCGCTTGACTTACGCCTATACTAACAACACGCCTGTAAATCTTTATTGGATACTATATCAGATCACCGGATAAAAAAGGGACTGTATTATTTTTTGGATACAGTTCCTTTTCCTGTTAATTACGCTTCTACAAAAAAGAGACTTTACGGTGTTTACGCGGTTTTTTAATATTCGTCACAATACTGGTAATTCTAGCAGGTATTGGGGTACAAACCGCGAAACATTATATATACATAGTAAATATTTAATCGTTTAAATTTCATCATGTTCAGGAAGGAGTTGTTAATATGCATAAAGATACCGGTTGCAATGAAACGACATGCGGATCGTCCTGTGATTGCGGGTGCTCAGGCTGCGGCGGCTCGGAGAAAAACCAGTTTAGCGAGCGTATGCAGGCTCTTTACGACCAGGGGAAAACGACCGAAATTTTGGCGGAGTGCAATAAAGTCTTACATGAAACTCCCGAAAATAGCGATGGCTATTTCTGGCGCGGTGTAGTAGCTGCAGTTGCCGGCAACTTTGACCAGGCGCTGGCTGATTATAACAAAGCTATTGACCTAAACCCGAAAAAGGCCGCGTATTATACTTACCGCGGCAGTGCTTACGCCATGACGGACGATACAGCCAACGCCGTCGTGGATTATTCTAAGGCCATGCTGTATGACCCTGCCAATTGGCTTAACTATGCCAATCGCGGTGTGATGTACCTTAATAAAAACATGTACGAGCATGCCATTGATGATTTTACCAAAGCCATCGAGCTGGAGCCTGAAGACATGGGTTCCTATGTTAACCGGGGCGACGCATTTGCTGCCCGGAACTTATTTTCAGTAGCTATTGCCGACTACAACAAAGTACTGGAACAATACCCGGAAGAAACGGGGGTACTTATTAAGCGGGGCCAAGCCTACTATGAACTGGGCATGAATGAGGAAGCTTTGCGTGATTACAATAAAATTATTGAACTTGAACCGGACAACATTACTGCGGTTGCCATTCGCGCCTCTATTTATCTTGGCCAAGGCAAACTCGATGAGGCTATTGCCGATTTCACCCGGGCTATTGAGCTTGACCCGCGCGATTCCCGGCCGTATTTTTTCCGGGGTGTAGCCGAAGTAGCTAACAAGGATTATCCTGCAGCCATTGCTGATTTTGACCGTTCGACCACGCTTAACCCTGACAACACTCTTGCCTATTATAACAAGGCTCTGTGTTGCGAAATGCAACACCGTAATGATGAGGCGATTGCCGCGTATAATGAGTTTATATCCAGGGCCAATCCGGAATCAACCGAGGCCAGGCATGCCAATGAGCGCCTTAAGGCGCTTGACAATACACCGGGCGGAACACAAATTCAGTAATTTTTATAAAGGCCCGCATAAGCGGGCTTCTGTTTACATTATCAGAAAGTATAACCACTTTCTGATAATAAGTAAGAACGACTAAGGCTTCTGCCGGCGTCCTGAAGGACTTGGCACAAGCCAAGTCTTTTCTTATAAGGAGGGATTGCTTATGGAAAAAAGACGTTTAGGACGTACTGAACTTATGGTAACACCAATTAGTTTTGGGGCCCTGCCCATGCAGCGCTGTACTATGGAAGAAGCCGGTGAGGTGCTGAAGGCGGCACTGGATGCTGGCATCAACTTTATTGATACTGCCCGGGCCTATACCGACAGTGAAGAAAAGATCGGCAGACATATTGCCAACCGCCGGAGTGAATACTATCTGGCGACCAAAAGCATGGCCAGAACCAAAGAAGCCATGGCGAAAGACATTGATATCAGCCTGGCGACCATGAAGACGGAATATATAGATTTGTATCAGATCCACAATGTCAAAGTCGAACAAGATTGGGCCGCGGTTATGGCCCCGGGCGGCGCGCTTGAGGCGCTCAAAGAAGCCCGGGCTGCCGGCAAAATCCGGCATATCGGCATAACCGGGCACAACATTGACCTCTTGGTAAAAGCGGTTAAGACCGGCGAATTTAGCACTGTGCAAGTACCGTTCAACTGTGTTGAGCAGGGGGCCATGAAAGAACTGTTTCCGCTCGCTAAATCTCTGGATGTCGGTATTATTGTCATGAAACCGCTGGGGGGCGGACTTATTTCCAATGTCGATCTGGCCCTGCGCTTTATTCTTGAGCAGGACGGTCTGGTTGCTATTCCCGGCATGGACCGGCTTGAACATATTGAACAAAATCTGGCGCCGACCAAAGACTTTAAACCGCTGAGTGCGGAGGAAAGAGCCAAGCTGAGTGCCGAAGCCGCCGAACTTGGTCCTAACTTCTGCCGGCGCTGCGGCTACTGTGTACCGTGCGCGGTTGGCATTGATATTCCACAGATGTTTATTTTCCACCTGCAATATACAAGATATGATATGAAGACCGCAATTCCTGAGCGGTATAAAGGTCTTAAAGTCAAAGCATCAGAGTGCATTGAATGTGGCGAATGTGAGGCGCGCTGCCCCTACAACCTGCCCATTCGCGAGCGCTTGAAACAAGTGGCCAAAGACCTTGGGTAGAACTACAAGGAGGAATGAATGTGGCCGACGACACTAAGTTTGACATTGCTGTTATCGGCGGTGGCCCGGCCGGGCTGTCAGCAACCTTGACAGGGCGCATCCGCAACAAAAGTATTGCCTTATTTGAACACCTCGACTTTAGCCAAAAGCTGCAAAAGGCTCACCTGGTAGATAACTACCTGGGGCTGCCGGAAGTTACCGGGAAAGGCCTTATGCAGCATTTTGCCGGACACGCGCTGGCTCACAGACCCAAACTTATTAAAGAAAAGGTACTTAATATTTTTCCCGGAGATAAGATGTTTACGTTACTTACTCCGGCCAACACCTACGAAGTCCGGGCCATCGTCCTGGCAACCGGTGTAGTGAGCACACTGCTGTTTGCCGGCGAGCGGGAATTCCTCGGGCGGGGGGTTAGTTATTGCGCTACCTGTGACGGACGCATGTTTGAAGGGCGGGATGTGGCGGTAATTTCCTATACCCAGGAGGGCGAGCACGAAACGGCGTTTTTGGGCGAACTCTGCCGCAATGTATACTATTTGCCGCAGTATAAAGGCGATTTTAGTAATTTCCGGGCCCCGATCAAGGTTATCTTTGCCAAACCGAAGGCGATTGCCGGTGACGGTCAGGTTGAAAAGCTGGTGACCGACCAGGAAGAGCTTAAAGTGCACGGGGTATTCATTATGCGGCAGTCCGATCCTGTCGAAAACTTGCTGCCAGGCCTTGAACTGGATGGAGAAGTGATTAAAGTTAACCGCGATATGTCTACAAATATTCCTGGAGTATTTGCTGCCGGCGATTGCACCGGTAAACCGTGGCAAATTGCCAAAGCTACCGGCGAAGGGCTTGTTGCCATGCTCAGCGCCATAACCTATATTGATAAATAAGAAAAACCCGGCAGACTGCTTATTACGGCCTGCCGGGTTTTCATTATTTAAGTGATTTTTTCATTTTCCGCTGTTCGCGCCGCTGGCTGTAGAGGGCCAGTAAATCAGGCGGTTCAGGTCATTTTAAATTATAGTCGGGCACCAGTTCCCGGCATTTTTTCACAGCCGCTTTGAGGTCATAATATACTTCCCAATTGGCTTTCACCAGATCTTTGCCGGTAAGCCGGAGGAGATAGGCCGGGATGGTATGTGGCAATGGCCGGGATGCCGTATTTGGTGGTGAACCACTGCCCGCGGTCTTTAGTGATACGGGCATTAGGCGATAACAGATATTTTAAAGCCACGCTGCCCAGTGCGATGATTACCTGAGGACGGACAAAAGGCGAGTTTTTGGTCAAGCCAATTCGTGGCACAAAATTGGCCTTCTTCGACAGTGGGGGTACGGTTGTTTTTGGGGCGACATTTAATTACATTGGTAGTACCATTTCGCATAACTGTACTTCCGTTCGCCATATTTATTCAATTTGTTCAAAAAAAACATCTTTGCCCTGCAATTTGCGCAACGTAAAAAATGAGAAAAAGGACTGGTTCGCTTAAACGCTTTTTGGTATGTTTTTGCGTCTGATTTAGCGATGAATTTGCGCCCTCTTATGTTATAATCATCTTGAAATAGGTCAATCCTAACAATATTCAATTTAGGAGTGATACTATGCTTACTAATATTACATGACTGCACCGCTTTTATAGTGGTGCTTTTTATTTATTTGTCGAAAATTGCGTTTGATTTTAAAAGGTATTGGAGGTATAATGACTACAAACATATGTTCGGTAATTGTTTGGTTTATTTTGCAACCTTCAACCCCTTAATTTCTGCTTCTTGGTGTGTTGTGCGAGTTGCCAGCACATCAAGCATGTTGGCGTGATGGTCAAGTTTTGATTCTATTTTTTCGGTTTCACGGTAAGTCTTTTCAACTAATTCAAGTAGGGCTTGGTCAGCATCGCTAAGAACATTAATATCATCTTTAGTAGCCATAGTTGATTTGATTTCATTAACATCCTGGCGTAGTTCCTCGATGGCAGCGTTATTACTGCCAACCATCTTAATAAGTTGTTCCATCATTGCTTGCATTTGATTCATTTGGTTCTGGTTGTGTTCCATCATTTTTTCAATCCGGTCAAACCGTTCTTCGCTCAAGCTAATCAGTCCTTTCATCTTCTCTTTCTTATCCACTTTGGCAGAACTCCATTACTTCCCCGCGGGGGCCTGCTCGTCGGCCAGTTCGTTTAGCTTGATAATGGTTTCAACAACTTTCCGGTCTTTTTCCGGAAGGCTTTTTAGTTTGCGGGCAAGTTCTATTAGTTCTAAGTCTTCGCTGGGGGCGGTGGGAGCTGGCTTGTCCCGGCCAAGAAGGTAGTCCACCGAAACGCCCAAGAAGTCGGCCAGTTTTGTTACTGTATCTAAATCAGGTTCACGCACACCTTGCTCATAATTATTAAGTCTGGCGCGTGAAAGACCGGTCATATCGGCAACCTGCTGTTGTGTAAAACCTTTACCATTTCTTAGTTCAGCAAGACGAACTGCATACAACGGTTTATCCATAAGACACCACCTTTAATTCAAATTATATGAAACATATTGTTTCTATACAATAGAAGACACAAAATGTCTCAAAAAAGTTATTAACAGAAACAAAATGTGTCATTATAATAAAAAGTGTAGAAACAATATGTGCTAAAGGAGGTGGTTATATGAGAAACACTATCTTAATCGAGCTGCGTGGCAAGCGATCTCGTGCTGAGGTTGCGAAAGAACTGGGAATAACTACTCAGGGATTTGGCATGATTGAAAGAAGGAAACGCATTCCGCGGCCTGATTTAATGAAGCGCATTGCGGATTACTACAATAAAACAGTTGATGAGCTTTTTTTTGGCACACTTGGACACGAAATGTATCAAGATAGTATCCCTTGCTGCCCGAACCCGGCGAAACCGGACCCGGCGGCGTGAGGATCTGAACAAACATTAAAGGGGGTGAAAGAATGGTCTATATTGTAGTTTGGGAGTTAGGCGGTTTTATCAACTGTGAAGTGTTTAGCCAAAGAGAATGCTGCTAAGGACTTTATAAAAGCTATGCAACAAAAGCGTGGCAAGGATTTAAAAATTGATATTCGCGAGCGTGAAATAGACTACATGACGAAACCTTGCTGAAGAGGCGAAACGATGCGCCTATTGAATAAAGGATTTTACTCTTGATACGACGGGCGGCAACGTCAGCGTATACGGTGACAACGAAACTGGGAAAACAAGTCTAGCAGATGCGTGGTTTTGGCTCCTATTCGAAAAGGATAGCCAAAATAAAAAAGACTTCAGCATCAAAAATTCGGATGAAACCGGCAAGGCGATCAGCGGCCTTGAGCATGAAGTTGAGGGAACATTGCAACTGGACCAAAAACGGTTACTCTCCGTAAAGTTTACACCGAAAAATGGACCCAAAAACGTGGCAGCGTTACGGCTGAGTTTACTGGTCACAGTACAGATTATTTCATTGATGGTGTACCGACTCCTTGTATGATTTAGGGGCTGAATATCATCAGGAATGGGTATTGTCGAAGGTGGATGCCATAAAGTGAGCGGTATAACCGGATGAAACCGATTATCATCACAACGAATTTGTGTGCAGAAGAACTTAAGAAAGTAAAAACTGTTTGACCATTTCGAGTCAAGTGTTTCGCAGATTTTCGATACCGGTGAAGGACCTACAGGCTCTCAGCAAAGGTAGTTAACATAAAATTATTAGTATTGGTTGAGCAAGGGTAAGGTTTTCTTGCGCATATACAGGAAACCGACTCAAATAATGGGGCTGCAGAATAACAAAAAAAAGAGCAGCCTATGCTGCCCTCAGGTTGACGGATGATTGGGACCAGTGAGATGCTTATCGCCGCTAATATCCTTATTTTTGAGGTTCTGGTTTTGTTCTTTTGCACGTTTCTGCGCTAAAGAGTCATTTGAGTTATTTTTAGCCACAGTATCACCTCCCGCTGATTATTATTTGCGGGATCAATGAGTTAAATACGGAGAGAAGGTTTGTAAGTATGAACGGACTAGCCTGAACCTGCTACAACTCCTGGTACCGAAGGTGATTAACAGTCCTGGTGATCTCGTGATCTTTGATGGTGTGGCCATTACGTTTACCTCTTTCAGCGGACAAATGGACCGTGATGGGTATGGCTATTCCCGGCCTACCGGCACAGTGACACTGCCTATCATATCCATGTAGCACATGGCATGCTGTTGGACCACGCGCCGCCATTTGACCGGTTTACGCTCATCAAGGACGTTCAGACAACGGTTGACCTGGTACTAATCGGCCATGATCACCAAGGCTTTGGTATTTACCGGCGCGCCGACGGTAAAATATTCTGCAACTCAAGCATTCTGAGGGCGCAAGTGGAAATCGAGAAAGTGGGCTGAGGTGCCAGAATAAAAAAAAGCCACCCACCGAGGTGAGGGCTTGGGAGATAAGTCAATCAAAATTGCCTAAAACGTCTAAACCGCCGGAATGGAAAGAAGAAAGGGAAGAACCCAAACCTTGGGAAAAACCCTCCACCAAATCTGCCGCCGAATCTACCACCAAATCCACCACCAAATCCACCACCAAAACGGCCGAATCGAGGCGGATCATCATCCATTGATGGATTATCCATTGATGCAATTTCTGATGGTGCACTACACATTGGACATTCGTCTTGTTCTTCATCATACTCGGAACCACAACAGGCACATATTCTGCAAGTTTCGTATTCACCTTCACAGTTTTCGTAAACTCTGTACTTCATTGAATAGGTTCCGATACATCTTCTTCCGGATGTAGGCATGGGTTCGCATGAAGGCATACACTTATGCATTGGCATGCAGTCATAGTCCTTTCTCGGTTTACAGCGCTCCATTTTCATACCTCCAATAACTTTTTTGTGGGTCCTATATATTTTATGCACGCTTATGGTGAGGTGTTAGGTGAATTTAAGGAGGTGTAGCATGAACGTTGACAATGGTCACTTGATAAAATTAGCTCAGTATGAGGCAATGCGCGCCGGCTATCAGCCTGTCCCGCCGGAGCTGCAGACGGAGGCCGAACGCGAATTGGCCGGCAAGAATGAATCTTTTGTTGATCTGAAAGCCGCTAGCCCGCTGGCTAATTGGGCAGCCAAGAAAAGGGCCGAGCGGGATAAGAAGAATGACAAGCGCCGGATGGCGAAGGAGTCTAGGCGGCGCAACAGAGCATAAATAAAGGGCAGCTAGTCTGCCCTATCGGCTTTTATATTATGGGGGTGGGTAAAGATGAATGCACTGGCTGAAATTAAAAGAGATAATGAAATAGCATCTGACTGGTTGTTATATTATCCGTATAGGAGACGCCAGTACTATGAAGATTTGCTCGACGTAGAGTACCGGATTTCTGATGTGCTCAATACCAAAAGACCGCGCTAGCGGTTTTTCTTATTTACGTATACTTTTGCCTAGTCGATCAATTCTCCGCGAGGCGTATAGTTTTAATAAGTCTGGCGGAACGGAAGATTTAAAATCATATCCGGGAGCAAGTTCCTGGCACTTTTCCACTGCCGCCTTGAGATCATAATATACTTCCCATTTGGCTTTTACCAGTTCTTTGCCTGTTAGTCGCAGAAGATAAGCGGGATGATAGGTTGCAATAGCGGGGATGTCGTATTTGGTGGTGAACCACTGGCCGCGGTCCTTGGTAATGCGTTTTTCCGGTCCATACAAGTACTTCAGTGCGACACTGCCGAGAGCTATGATGACTTTGGGCTGAACAAAGCGAAGTTCCTCGTCAAGCCAGTGATTTGCGCAGAACTGACCTTCTTCTATCGTAGGGGTTCGATTTCCTAATGGGCGGCATTTAATTGTATTAGATGTGTAAATTTTATCTCTTGTAATTCCGACACTGGCTAACGCTTTATCAAGAAGCTGTCCGGAAGGACCCACCAGCGGCACACCGTACTCATCCTCCACTCCGCCCGGCCCTTCCCCAACAATGGCAAGCGGACTATCCGACGTGCCATTGAACGATGTTGGACCGTGGTTTTTGTCTTTGCATAATTTGCATTTGTTACATAGTAGCAATGCTGTTTCAAGCTCAGAATGTGAAGAAAACACAGTTATTCACTCCTTGTTTGAGTGATTTTGGTAGATGAGTGAGGTACTACATTGGTAGTATATACCCTGTCCCGGGTAACGCCGACACTGGCCAGCGCTTTATCCAAGAACTGGCCGGACGGCCCCCGCAAGCGGCACACCGTATTCATCCTCGACGCCGCCCGGGCCTTCGCCGACAATGGCCAGCGGACTTACGGACGTGCCGTTGTATGATGTCGGGCCAATGGTGTCCTGGCGGAGCGGGCAGGCAGCGCAGACAAGGAGTGCTTGCTCAAGTTGTTCATGAGTGGCATGGGTCATGGTATCACCTCATTACGTAAGTTCGCTTTATAACAGAGAACTCCTTTTTTCGAAAATGGTAAAAAAAAGTCATATTACTTGATTTATGTTAATATAACTTTAATCACACAATACGGCTGCCAGTACTTTACAATTATTATTGAATAATGTATAATATTATATTGCATAATATATTGTAGCTTGTTATATGGTAAATGCAATGACAGGGCAGTGCATTACGGGGAGTTTTCAGAGAACTGGCGGCAGGTGCGAGCCAGTAACGACCTTATGCTATCCACCCGATGAGCATGCGGCGAGGAGCCGCACGGTACACGTCCGTTATGCGTGCCGAGCGGACTCTTGGCAGTCAATCAGGGTGGTAACGCGGGAAGTTAAACTCTCGTCCCTACGAGATGGGGCGGGAGTTTTTTTATTGTATTTTTAACCAGTGCGGAATTAAGGAGGGTAACTACCATGTTGGACATTAAATTTGTACGGGATAACCCCGAAAAAGTTGAACAGGCGCTCAAAAACCGGGGAGCAGCTATAGGCTTGGGCGAATTTATCAGCCTGGAAAAAGAACGGCGTGAATTGCTTGCCGAGGTAGAGGCACTGAAAAACAAGCGCAATACAGTATCCCAGGAAATCAGCAGGAAGAAAAAAGCAGGGGAAAATGCCGACGAGATGATTGTTGAAATGCGTGAGGTCGGTAACCGTATTGCCGCCATGGATGCCAAAGTCAAGGAAACTGAGGCGGCGCTTAGTGATATCATCATGAGTATTCCCAATGTGCCGCACGAGTCGGTGCCGGTGGGCAAAGACGAGCAGGACAACAAAGAAGTCCGCCGCTGGGGCGCGCCGCGGGAGTTTGCTTTTGAGCCGCTGCCCCACTGGGAAATCGGTGAAAAACTTGGTATTCTTGACTTTGAGCGCGGTGGCAAAGTCACCGGCGCCAGATTCACTTTCTATAAGGGGCTGGGTTCCCGCCTCGAACGGTCACTCATCAATTTCATGCTTGACCTTCATACCAAAGAGCATGGCTATACTGAGTTTTTCCCGCCGTTTATCGTCAACGAGGCCAGCATGATTGGTACCGGCCAACTGCCGAAGTTTGCCCAGGATATGTTTAAACTTGAAGGTCTGGACTATTATCTTATTCCCACTGCCGAAGTGCCGGTTACTAATCTTCACCGTCAGGAAATTCTTGATGCCAAAGACCTGCCACTCTATTATACTGCTTACAGTGCCTGTTTCCGGGCCGAAGCCGGCGCAGCCGGGCGTGATACCCGCGGTCTCATTCGCCAGCACCAGTTTAATAAAGTGGAAATGGTTAAATTCTGCCTGCCGGAAGAGTCGTACAACGAGCTGGAAAAGCTGACGCTTAACGCTGAAAGAGTCCTGCAACTGTTAGGACTGCCGTATCGGACTGTGCTGTTGTGCACAGGTGACATGGGCTTTTCCTCAGCCAAGACATATGATCTTGAAGTATGGCTGCCTAGTTTCAACACCTACCGTGAAATTTCTTCGTGCTCCAATTTTGAAGATTTCCAGGCCCGCCGTGCCGAAATCAAGTTCCGCCGCGAAGCCAAAGCCAAGCCGGAATTTGTCCATACCTTAAACGGCTCAGGGGTGGCCATCGGCCGCACGGTAGCCGCAATTCTGGAAAACTATCAGCAAGAAGACGGATCAGTGGTCGTGCCGGAGGTTTTGCGGCCGTATATGGGTGTCGATGTTATAAAATAAAATGGGGAAACCCTTATTGACAATTTTTCCGGCTTTTTGCTACAATTAAATCAATTTAATAGCACGGGATGATGGTTATGGGAGAGACCGCTAAGGCGGCGCCGAAGGAGTAAGTCTTTGTCAAACTCTCAGGCAAAAGGACTGTAACCGGACTATACTCTGGAGAGTACACCCGCAGGAGTGAGGGTGTCACCGATGGGGAAGCCCGCAAAGGCAAATCTCTCAGGTACAGCGGACAGAGGCAAAGGGAATTATTCCACTTTGCCTCTGTTTTTTATTTTGTCCGCTTTTGTCGGCAGAGCACGCGGTATTGGGGCAGTGGAATAGTTTAATATTAAGTATTCTGTACGAAAAAGGAGATGAATGCATGACAGCACGGCAGACGCCACTCTATGAGACCCATGTCAAGTACGGTGGTAAAATCGTCGAATTCGGCGGCTGGCTGCTTCCCGTCCGGTATACGGGGATTCTTGACGAACACAAGGCGGTTAGGGAAAAAGCCGGACTATTTGATGTTTCCCATATGGGTGAGGTTTTGGTGACAGGGCCGGACGCTCTGGTATTTTTGCAGAAACTGGTAACTAATGATGTTTCCCGTTTAGCGGACACGCAGGTACAATATACGCCCATGTGTTACCCTGATGGCGGCACGGTTGACGATTTGCTCATTTACAAACGCAATCATGATGAATACTTGCTGGTTATTAACGCTGCCAACATTGAGAAAGATTGGCGCTGGCTGACGGAAAATAGCGCCGGGTTCGATGTAGAATTAACGAATTTATCAGATGAAACTGCCGAACTGGCCCTGCAGGGACCACTGGCTGAGGCTATCTTGCGCAATTTGACTGACACTCCTGTAGAGCAACTTGGCTATTACTGGTTTATACCGGAAGCCCGCGTAGCCGGCAAGACGGTCATGCTTTCCCGGACCGGCTATACGGGTGAAGATGGTTTTGAGATTTATTGTTGTCCGGAAGAGGCCGCTTACCTTTGGGAAGCTGTCATGGAGGCAGGCAGACCCTATGGTCTGATGCCGGCCGGCCTGGGATGCCGCGACACGCTGCGGTTTGAAGCCGCTCTTCCTTTGTACGGCCATGAATTGTCGGCCGCCGTTACGCCCATTGAGGCAGGGATCGACAAATTTGTTAGCTTAGATAAAGGTGAATTTAACGGGCGGGCTACTCTGGCCGAACAAAAAGCGCACGGACCCAAACGGAAAATTGCCGGTTTTGTTCTTACCGGCCGGGGTATCCCCAGAGCCGATTACCCGGTAATCAGCGAGGGACGCCGGATTGGCACGGTGACAACCGGGTCTTATGCACCTACCCTTGACAAGAATATCGGTCTTGCGCTGGTTGAGGCCGGATATGCTCAGCCTGGCCAGCAATTTGACGTGGAAATCCGCGGAAAAAATGTTCCCGCCCAAGTAATCGCTAAACCATTTTACCGTCGAAAGGGGGAATGAAGATGAATATTCCAAAAGAACTTAAATACTCCAAAGATCATGAGTGGGTGAAACTGGAAGGCAATATCGCAACTATTGGTATTACCGACTTCGCCCAGTCCCAACTCGGTGACGTGGTATTTGTCGAATTGCCGGAAATAGGTGCTGAATTTTCGGCCGGGGAGGGATTTGCCGTGGTAGAGTCGGTAAAAGCAGTATCAGATGTCTATGCCCCTGTTGCCGGAACGGTGACCGAAGCCAACACCACCCTGGCTGATGCGCCGGAGGTTGTCAACCAGGACCCCTATGGCGAAGGGTGGATTGTCAAACTGGAAGTGGCTGACGAAAGTGAACTGGGGGAACTCATGGATAGTGACGCTTATGAACAACTGATTGGCGAGGGAGGCCACTAACATGCCGTGGAGCTATCTGCCTCACACCGGCGAAGACCGAAAAGCCATGCTGGCGGCGATCGGCGTCGGGACGGTGGAGGACCTGTTTGCCGATATCCCCGCCGATTTGCGGCTGAACCGTCCTCTTGATCTTCCGGAGGCGCTGTCCGAGCCTGAACTGGCAAACCACCTGGCAGGCTTGCACCGCGCTAACGCCAACATGCAGGAATATGTCTGCTTCCTCGGAGCCGGAGCTTACGACCACTACATACCCAGCGTTATCGACCATGTCCTCAGCCGTTCGGAATTTTACACAGCATATACGCAGTATCAGCCTGAGATATCCCAGGGCTATCTGCAAGCTCTCTGGGAATACCAAAGCTTAATCTGTGAACTGACAGGTATGGCGGTGGCGAATGCCTCCCTTTACGACGGCGGCACAGGGCTGGCTGAAGCCGCCATGCTGGCTGCCGGTGCCACCGGCCGTGACGGGTTGTTGGTGGCAAAAACCGTGCATCCCCATTACCGTGCGGTATTGAATACCTATGCGGTTGACCGGGGTTATACTGTGACTGAGATCGGTTACCGGGACGGTCAACTGGACACCGCCCAGATTCAGGAAAAGCTGAGTAAGAAAGTGGCGGCTGTTATCATCCAGACTCCCAATTTTTTCGGTTGTGTCGAAGATATAAAAGCTGTTGCCGCTATGGCGCACGCGCAGGGGGCGCTCATGATTACCGCCGTTGACCCCGTTTCTCTCGGGCTGCTGGAGGCTCCCGGCAAGCTTGGCGCCGATATTGTAGTGGGGGAAGGGCAGAGTCTGGGGTTGCCCATGTCTTTCGGCGGTCCCTATCTTGGCTTTTTTGCCGCCACTGAAAAGCTTATGCGGAAAATGCCGGGCCGGGTTGTGGGCCAGACAGTCGATCATGAGGGCAACCGGGGTTTTGTCCTGACGCTGCAGGCCCGGGAGCAGCATATCCGGCGGGAGAAGGCCACGTCCAACATTTGCTCCAATGAAGCGCTGTGTGCTCTGGCCGCAGCCGTGTATTTATGCACCATGGGCAAAGAAGGCTTTAACCAGGTAGCTACACTGTCGCTGCATAAAGCGCATTATGCCTACCGGCAATTGACCGGCACCGGGGGTTGTAAAGCCGTGTTTGACGCTCCTTTTTTCAAAGAGTTCGTCGTGCGGCTGAACAAACCGGTTGCCGAGGTTAATCAACAACTTTTGGCCGACAAAATCATCGGCGGCCTTGATCTGGGTAGATACTATCCGGAACTTAAGGACTGTATGCTTGTTTGTGTGACCGAGAAGCGGTCACGGCAGGAAATTGACCGGCTTTCAGCCAGACTGGGGGCAGTGGTGGAAGTATGAAAAAAAACAAAGAGTTAATATTTGAAATGAGCAAACCCGGCCGGCGCGCTGTTGATCTGCCTGCCTGCGATGTGCCGGCAGCGGCCATAGAAGATTTGATTCCTGCCCGGTTTCTCAGAAAAGAGCCGGCCGCACTGCCGGAAGTCAGCCAACTTGATCTCATGCGGCATTACACCGGCCTGTCCCAACGCAATTTCGGCGTAGACTCCGGCTTTTATCCGCTGGGTTCCTGCACTATGAAATACAATCCCAAAATTAATGAGGACGCCTGCCGCCTGCCTGGTTTTGCATCAGTGCATCCTTTGCAGGACAGTGAAACAGTGCAGGGAGCGCTGGAAATCCTTCATAACATGGAAAAATATCTGGCCGAGATTGCCGGGATGGATGCCGTCACCATGCAGCCGGTGGCCGGCGCTCACGGCGAACTTACCGGCCTTAAGCTTATCCGGGCCTACCACCGGCACCGGGGCGAGAACCGCACCAAGGTCATTGTGCCTGATTCGGCCCATGGCACCAACCCGGCCAGTGCGGCGGTATGCGGGCTGGATATTGTGGAAATCAAGTCTCATGCTGACGGCTCCATCGACCTGGCGGCGCTTAAATCAGCCGTGGGTGCCGATACAGCTGCGCTTATGCTGACCAATCCCAGCACCTTGGGCTTGTTCGAAACCAACATCAAAGCGATTGCCCAAATTGTTCATGATGCCGGCGGGCTGCTTTACTATGACGGGGCCAACGCCAACGCCATCATGGGCATTACCCGTCCCGGGGATATGGGCTTTGACGTAGTCCATTTTAACCTGCATAAAACCTTTAGTACGCCCCATGGCGGCGGCGGCCCCGGCTCTGGTCCCATCGGCGTCAAGCAAGCCCTCATTCCTTTTCTGCCAACGCCGGTCATTGTCCGGGAGGGCGGCAGTTTCCGGCTTGAGGAGGATCGGCCGTTGTCCATCGGCAAAGTTCATTCCTTCTACGGGAACTTTGGCGTCATTGTCCGGGCTTACGCCTACATCCGGGCCATGGGGCCGGACGGCCTGAAACTTGCCAGTGAGGATGCCGTTCTCAACGCTAACTATTGTCTCAGCCAGCTTAAAGAAGATTTTTATGCTCCGTTCGATCGCTTCTGTATGCATGAATGCATTGTCACTTCCAAGTATCAAAAACCTTACGGTATCCGCACCTTGGATATAGCCAAACGCCTGCTGGACTACGGGTATCATCCGCCGACTATATACTTTCCGCTCATTGTTGAGGAAGCCATGATGATAGAGCCTACCGAAACCGAAAGCAAGGAAACACTGGACGGCTTCATTGCTGCCATGCGCCGTATTGCCCGTGAAGCCCAAGAGGATGTTTCGCTCATTACCGGTGCTCCCCGAACAACAGTGGTGGGCCGCCTTGATGAAGCGGCGGCAGCCCGTAAACCGGTGGTAAAATGGCAAGGTTAGACCGGCTGCCGGTAGCCGCAACCATTCGTTTTGCCTATCCGCAAAAGACCAGGCCGGTAAGTGTGACCGGCGCTCAATGCGAGTTAAATTGCGCCCATTGTGGCGGTCACTATTTACAGCACATGCAGCCTTTAGCTGACATCGGCGATACCGGCGCCGATACCAGCGCCAGCTGGCTGGTCAGCGGAGGCTGCCAGGCTGACGGCGCTGTCCCGGTGGGTGCATACATTGACAGGCTGACTGAACTCAAACAAAACCGGCGGTACAATATGCATGTCGGACTGGTGAGTGATGCGGAAATTGCTAAGCTGGCCGGCATTGCCGACTGCGTGTCCTTTGACTTTGTTGTCGATGCGGCCACGATAAAAGAAGTGTTCGGCAACGGCCGCACACCTGAAGACTATGTGGCGTGTTATCAGTCCCTGCGCCGCAAAGTCAAGGTCATGCCGCATATCTGTATTGGTCTAAACGGCGGCGTGCTTGGCGGCGAGTACCAGGCATTGGAGCTTTTAAAAGAACTCGGAACCGACGGGCTGACCTTCATTGTGTTTGTGCCGACACGGGGTACCCGGTTTGCTGACCGGCAGCCGCCGCACCTGGCGGAAACAGCAAAGTTGTTAAGTTATGCCCGGTTAGAGTTTCCCGATATCCCTCTGCATCTTGGCTGTATGCGTCCAGGGGGACGGTACCGGGAGGAAATCGACAAATGGGCGGTGCGGGTTGGCTTTGATACTATTGTCAACCCGGCGCCGGCCGCCGTAGCGCTGGCCGAAAAACTGGGGCTGAAGCTTACGCGGGGAGAGGAGTGCTGCGTACTGTGAGCCTATGGAAACTGTCGGCAGGCACAGCCTGCGTGGTCGGCAAGAAGCAACTAAAAACTGATGTGCTTCCTACTACCGCCTATATCATGCTGGGGGAAAAATGCCGGAATCATTGCCGGTTTTGCTCCCAGTCCCGGGACAGTTCGGCCCGGGCTGATTTGCTGTCCCGCGTCACCTGGCCGGAAGTCCCGGGTGAGGAGGCCGCTCAGGCTGTTGGCGCTGCTTTTCGCGCCGGCCGCCTGCAACGCGCTTGCTTGCAGGTCGTGCATAATGAACAAAGCTGGCAAACAAGTGTTGACGCGCTGGAACGATTAGTGCGGGAGAGCGCTGTGCCGGTGTGCATCTCAAGTGCCATTGACTCGGTGGCCCAGGCCAAAGAACTCATTGCGCGGGGGGCTGACCGTATTTGCATCTCCCTGGATGCCGCGACTCCGGAGATTTTTCGCCAGGTAAAAGGCGGCAGGTGGCAAGAGCGGTGGAACCTCTTAACCCGGTGTGCGGCCGAACTGCCAGGCCGCGTCAGCACCCATCTTATTGTCGGGCTGGGAGAAACTGAACAAGAAATCATCGAGACAATAGCCCATTGTCTTGATAACGGGATAAGTGTGGGCCTGTTTGCGTTTACCCCGGTGCGGGGCACAGTCTGGGCCGACCGGCAGCCGCCTGCCATCGGGCGGTATCGACGGGTTCAAATCGCGCATTTTCTGCTGAAAACAGGGTACAGCCGGGCGGTTTTCCGGTTTCAGAACGGCATTTTGACCGGCATTAGCCTGCCTGTCAGCGAAATGAAACTGATTTTGGCCGGCGGAACGGCTTTTGAAACCAGCGGCTGTAGCGGCTGCAACCGGCCCTACTATAACGAACGGCCGGGCGGTGTTATGTATAACTATCCCCGGGCGCTCACGGGGAATGAAATCCAAGCAGCCATTGCCGAGAGTGGGATTATTGGAATACATGCTGAACAAGAGCGGAGGAGGGCTGGCTGTGAAATGGCGGGTCATCAATAGCGGCCTGGACAGTGCAGCCAACAATATGGCTGTGGATGAGGCCATGTTACAGGCGCATGCCAGGGGACAAACGCCGCCCACACTCCGCCTTTACGGCTGGAAACCGGCGGCGGTAAGCCTGGGGTATTTCCAGAAGGCCAAAGCCGAAGTGGATATAGAGGAGTGCCGCCGTCAGGGAATTGATGTCGTACGGCGCCTGACCGGCGGTAGAGCGGTACTTCATGATGCCGAACTTACTTACAGTGTGGTGGTGCGGGAGGACCATCCGCTCATTCCGGCCACTATTACCGCCTCGTACCGTTATTTTAGCGAGGGCCTGCTGGCCGGACTGAAAAGGCTGGGTATCGACGCATCCCTAAGCATGCCCAGGGCGGCATACGGCCGGACCAAGCGCCAACAGGCTTCGGCAGCCTGTTTTGATGCTCCCTCGCATTACGAAATTACCGTTCAAGGCCGTAAACTGGCGGGCAGTGCCCAGGTTCGCAAAAACGGGGTAATTTTACAGCATGGATCAATACTGCTGGCTTTTGATCCCGGCAGGGTGGCTGCATTGCTCAACCTGCCGTCGCCGGCGATGAAAGAAGCGGTAGCCGCAATGCTGGCCAAGCGGGCAGTGTCGGTTACGGAAATCGCAGGCCGGGAGATAACCCGGGACGAAGCTTGCCAGGCTATGCTGGCCGCATTCGGCCCTGCTTTGGGCGTTGAATTGGAGCCGGGCCGGCTTAGTGAACAGGAAGTGGCCGCTGCTGCCGAATTGGCTGCGGCCAGGTACAGCCGGGACAGTTGGAACCTGCTGCGCTAATCCGGTAAAACAGGAGGTAAAATAGATGGTGTATGATATAGCAGTAATTGGCGGCGGCCCGGGCGGGTATGTGGCGGCCATCCGTGCCGCCCAATTGGGCGGCAAAGTACTGCTGGTGGAAAAAGAGAAACTGGGCGGGGTATGCCTTAATCGCGGTTGTATCCCCACCAAGACACTGCTGAAAAGCGCCGAAAAGTGGGAAGATCTTAAACGCGTTGCCGAATTCGGCCTTCGCGCCGACAATATCGGCTTTGATTTCGGCGTGGTTATGGAGCGGAAAAATAAAGTAGTTGCCGGGCTGCAGAGCGGTATTGAGCAGTTGGTTAAGAGCAATGACATTGACGTAGTACGGGGGGTAGCTGCACTTACCGGGCCAACCGGCCTGGAAGTCGCTACCAATAAAGGCAAGGAAAGTTTTGAAGCCCGTAAGCTGATTATTGCCACTGGTTCAGCGCCCAGCTCTGTTCCGGCGCCGGGACAGCAACTGCCGGCTGTAGTCACCAGTGATGATCTGCTTAATATAACCAAGGTTCCCCGAAGCATGCTGGTCGTTGGCGCCGGGGTGGTGGGCATAGAGTTTGGCGTTATCATGAAAGCGTTTGGTTGTGATGTGACCATTGTGGAAATGTTGCCCACCATTTTGCCGATGGCCGATATTGATATCATTAAACGAATGGGGCTTACTCTGCGGAAACAGGGTATCAAGACACTGGCCGGTGCTAAAGTAACCGCCATTGAAGAAGTTGAAACAGGTGTACGGGTAAAAGTCGATACCGGCAAAGAAATTCAAGAAATCCGGGTGGAAAAAGTGCTGATTGCGGCCGGACGCCATCCGGTGACACAGGGGGTGGGCCTGGAAGCAGCCGGCGTGGCCTATGACCGGGCAGGTATTAAAGTAAATGAACGAATGGAGACCAGTGTGCCAGGCATCTATGCCATCGGCGACGTGACAGGCCGGAGCATGCTGGCCCATGTCGCCTCAGCAGCCGGAATGGTGGCCGCCGAAAATGCTATGGGTTTGAACGCGGTCATGGATTATAGTGCTGTTCCCAGTTGTATCTTTGCCACTCCGGAAATCGCCATGGTGGGCTTGACCGAGCAAGAGGCGTCGGCAAAACATCTTGACATTAAGTCCAGTAAGTTCAATTTTGCCGCTAACGGCAAAGCGGTGTCCATGGGCGAAACAGAGGGTCTGGTAAAAATTATTGCTGAACCTGCCGGCGGCAAAATACTGGGCATGCACATCATGGGACCGCACGCCAGCGATCTGATCATG
This sequence comes from Sporomusaceae bacterium ACPt, assembly GCA_041428575.1. GTDB lineage: Bacteria > Bacillota > Negativicutes > Sporomusales > Sporomusaceae > Sporomusa_D > Sporomusa_D carbonis. Next base: position 3,877,417 of record CP155570.1, on the reverse strand, counting down.
GAAGGCGCTCTGGCTATTAAGAACGGGCTGACAGCCAAAGATATTGCTCACACTATTCATCCTCATCCTACTTTGTCGGAGACAATTTTCGAGAGTGCTCACGGCATTTTCGGCGACATGATTCACCAAATCAAATTGAAAGGGAGAAATAAGTAGAAGGAACCATAACGCTGTATAGACATAAATTACTTGACTTTTCTTACGGTTAATCATACAATTTAAGTAATTGATATGGGAACAGGTGCCCGATTTGGGCTTAATAGGGAAGCCGGTGCAAAACCGGCACGGTCCCGCCGCTGTGATGGGGAGCCGACTGCAACAAGCCACTGAAATAGTTTAATTTTGGGAAGGCGCAGTTTGGCTGTGAACCTAAGTCAGAAGATCTGCCTGTTTGACAATCACCGTTTTCACCCACGAGCGATGGGGAGGGGATTTGCGCGTTAGCTGAAGCAAAAATCTCGGTCATGCCGTCGTGGGGTGACAGAGATTTTTTATTTTTGAAGGAGTTGTGTGATCAATGTCAGGGATTTTTTATGGTGTCGGCGTTGGACCTGGCGACCCCGAGCTACTAACGCTAAAAGCGATTAATGCGATTAAGTCGGCAGATGTGGTTATCGCTCCCCGTACCGAAAAAAAGGACGAAAGCACGGCGCTGTCCATTGCGCGACCCTATATTCAGAACGGTACCGAGGTTCTGGAATTAGTATTTCCGATGAATTATAATGCTCAAGCGCTATCTGACGCGTGGGTGAGCAATAAAACCATCATCCTGAAGCTCTTAGATGCCGGTAAAAAGGTGGCATTTCTGACGCTGGGTGACCCTATGCTGTACAGCACGTATATGTATGTATACCGCCTGCTGGAAACCTCAGGCCACAATATTGTTAATATTCCGGGGGTAAACTCATTCTCGGCTATTGGTAACCGTTTGGGGGTACCCCTGGCCGAAGGCGGCGACATCCTGAGTATTGTTCCGGCCACCATTGACGACGAGCGCCTGGAAAAAGTGCTGGCCGTGTCCGACAATGTTGTACTTATGAAGGTGTATAAGAATTATAGCCAAATTGTTGATAAACTACATAAATTCGGCATGGTGGAAAACGCCGTTATGGTTTCTAAGTGCGGCCTTGAAGGCGAAGAGATCATCCATGACTTAGCTACATCCGGCAGCCAAAGAGTAAATTATTTGTCAACCATTCTGACAAAACGCTCCAAAGTGAGTAAACACGCATTGGCATGAGTAGCAGCTCGTTAACGGCGCTCCTCGCCCGTCAGCAGGCCAAAACCCGTGTGGCAGGTGTGGTGTTGCTGACGGCCATTGTGCTGTTTACTTTGGCTGCGGTTGGCTTTGGTCGGGCGGATATCGGCATGGCCGACGCTGCCGCTGTTATTTATGGCAAAGTTACCGGCAACCCGGCAGCTTACAGCCATCTAAATGCCGCTATGACGGCTATTATCTGGGACATCCGCCTGCCCCGCATCCTGGCGGCTATTGTGGTCGGCGGCGGCCTGGCGGTAGCGGGGGTTGTCTTTCAGGCGCTGTTAATGAATCCCTTGGCTGACTCATACACCATGGGTGTATCTACCGGTGCGGCGTTTGGCGCCAGTGTGGCAATCTACCTTAATATCTTTGCCCAGGGCGGCCTGCCGGTTACGGTATTTGCCTTCGGCGGTGCAATTGCTACTCTCCTCATCGTTATGTCCATTGCCAGAGTCGGCGGCTATGTTTCATCAGCCAACCTGGTTATTGCCGGGATCATTGTCAGCAGTATATTGTCGGCAGCCATCAGCATGGTCAAAAGTTTGGCCGGTGAACAGGTATCGGCTATTGTTGCCTGGCTTATCGGCAGCCTGGCAGCCAAAAGCTGGGAGCATGTGCTATATGGCTGGCCGCTGGTGCTGGCGGCTTGTTTTTTGTGTTATTATTACGCCGAAGACCTCAACATCGTGTCGTTGGGCGACCGCGAAGCGCGCAGTCTGGGCATCAATGCCTCACGGTTACGCACAGTGCTCTTGGCAGCCGGGGCGCTTATTACGGCCGTGTGCGTGGCTATCGGCGGCATCATTGGCTTTATCGGCCTTATTGTGCCCCATATGGTCAGAATGCTGGCCGGATCGGACAATAAGACGCTTATTCCGCTATGCGGCTTGACAGGCGGCATCCTGCTGTTAGTGGCCGATACGTTTGGCCGGTCGGTAGGTAATGTTGAAATCCCGGTGGGGGTGCTGACAACGCTCTTGGGCGGGCCGTTTTTTGTTTATATATTTAGAATGCGCAACAAGACGCTGCAATAGGAGCGTTGCTATGATAAAGGTAGAAAATATAAAATTCGGCTATGCGGCCAAGCAAGTATTGCAAGATGTTAGTCTGATGATTGCGGCGGGCAGCTTTTGCGGTATTGTCGGTCCGAATGGCTCAGGCAAGACGACATTGCTTAACCTGATTACCGGGCAGCTTAAGGCTGCGTCCGGCAGTATTGCTATCAACGGGCGGGACATCGGTTCGTACAGTATTGAGGAACTGGCCCGCCATATTGCTATTGTGCCGCAGAATATGGACATCAGGTTTCCGTATACTTGCCTTGAAATTGTCGGTATGGGCCGCACTCCCTACAAGGCCCGGCTTAAAGGCCTGACGCAAGAAGATTTGGATATTATTGAGCAAGCCATGCGGATTACCGATACGCTTGATTTTGCCGGACGGCTGGTTACTGAACTGAGCGGCGGCGAACGTCAGCGGGTGATATTTGCCAAAGCGCTGGTCCAGCAGCCGGAAATTTTGTTTCTGGATGAGTCTTTTTCCAATATGGATATTTATTACAGCATCAAGTGTTTAAACTTGCTTAAAGAGCTGTGTGCCAAGCAGGGGCTGACGGTAGTGTCAATCATTCATGACCTTAATCTGGTCAGCACCTTCTGCTCCGATGTCGCCGTACTCAAAGACGGACGTCTGGTAAAACATGGCCAAGCCTCCGCTGTACTCGAACCTGAGCTTATCCGCCAAGTATTCAACATCAAAGTTGTCAGGGCCGGCCATACCGGTCTGGCCGTATTATCCGAACTTTAAGCGAAATCAGGCTTTCTTTTTTTTCTCAAATTACTCATGGTGGAGGCAACAGATATGAAAACCAAGTTATTTAGTTTTATGGCAATTATGATACTGACGCTGGCTTTGGTTGGCTGTGGCGCGTCCAAACAGGCAACGGCCCCTGCTAACGACGGTGTAAAAATAGTTGACGACTTAAATCGGACGATTGTACTCAAGCAGCCGGCCAAGCGCATTATTTCGCTGTATTCGGCCCATACCGAAAATTTGCTGGCGCTTGGCCTGGAGGCTGAAATTATCGGCGTCAGTCCGGCCGAATCCGACCCGGCCGTTAAATCTAAGCCGGTATTTGACTATCGCGCCGACCCCGAAAAGGTATTGGCGGCACAGCCTGACATTGTTATCATCAGACCGTTTATCAAACAAAGTTATCCGGACTTTGTTAAAACCTTGGAGCAGGCCAATGTGAAAGTTGTCTGCCTATACCCTGAGAAGTTTGAAGAGTTTGATGGTTATATTCAAAAGTTGGCTGTGTTAACAGGCAAAGAAAAACAAGCTGCGGACATGCTGGCAGCATTTCATGCCAGGCTGAAGGCAGTAGCCGAGCGAACTGCCCGGGCTCCGGTTAAAAAACGGGTATATTTTGAGGCCACTGCTACCGAGTACCGGACCATCACACCTGACAGTATGCCGGGCACTGTGCTTAAGCTGGCCGGAGGCATCAATATCGCCGCCGATGCCCAGCCGCTTAAAACCGGCAGCAGCATTGCCGCATATGGCAGTGAGCGGCTCTTGATGAAGGCTGAAGACATTGATGTGTTCGTGGCGCAACGCGGCCCCATGAACCCGGGAGTAACGCCAGACAGTATAACGCAGCGCCCGGGTTTTGACAAGATAAAAGCCGTGCGTGACGGCAAGGTCTACATTGTTGACGAAAAGCTGGTGTCAAGCCCCGTCTTCCGGTTAGCTGAGGGAGTCGAGCAATTGGCTAAAATCATTTACCCTGAAGTATTTGCCGGAGAATGAGCGGATAATTCCTACTTGACAAGTTATAATTGATTTTCATATAATGTGATTGAGAATAAATGTCAGTATACGCCGCCAGAGTGGTTTAAATTTTTTTTACTTGAACATTGATAATGATTATTGATATTAAGGGGGAGTAATGATGACACTTGCTCAAGCTAAACGTGGTCAACGGCTGTTAATTGCCGCTATTCCTAACCCTGCCGTCCGGGCCCAGGCGATTAGGTTCGGTATTTCTGAAGGCGCTGAGGTTGAATGTTATGAAAAACTTCCGGCCGGTCCCATTGTTGTCGGTAAAGGTAAACAAGAAATTGCTATTGGCCGCCGTCTGGCCGAAAACATCCAAGTTAAACCAGCTTAAATAATAAACTATACCATAACATGTTGCTACTAATAATGTAAGATGGCTGTAGTATGTTTCAGCCACAGGAGGAGAAATGAGTCACTGTCATAGCTACTTAGATCATATAGATATTCCAGAGGGTGCAAAAAAGATTGTTCTCGTCGGTAATCCCAATGTTGGAAAATCAGTATTTTTTAACGCTTTAACCGGTATGTATGTAGACGTATCAAACTTTCCAGGCACAACTGTTGATATATCACACGGACGTTACGGCAAGGATGTGGTGGTTGATACTCCCGGTGTGTACGGAATATCCTCCTTTAACGATGAGGAGACTGTAGCCAGAGATGTCATTCTGTCGGCCGACCTTATTTTGAACGTAGTTGATGCTGTACACTTGGAACGCGACTTGTTTTTGACGCTGCAGGTAATTGATACCGGCATCCCGACAATTGTTGCGCTCAATATGATGGATGAAGCGGCAGATCAGGGGTTGAAAGTTGATGTCGATCTGCTTGAGCACCTATTGGGCGTACCGGTTATTCCAACGGTAGCTGTGAAGGGTAAGGGCGTTGAGGAAGTTAAAACCCGTATATATGAAGCCCGTACCGGTCACATACCGCCAGACCTGAAAACTCATCTCCAAGGCATGCTCAACCGGATTGGTTCCTGGGCTGAGGCCCTGCTCGTGCTTGAAGGCGATCCTCATGTTGCGGAACGGCATGGTGTGCCTGCCGGCGACATGCGGGAGGAAATATATCACGCCCGCCGGCGCCGGGTTAACGACATCGTAAAGCATGTAGTATCAGAGACTGAGGAAGGCGCCAGTTTTAGTACTAAGCTGGGGCGGTATATGCTGAGACCGGTAACAGGCATTCCGATATTTATTGCTGTGCTGTATGCTATGTACTATCTGATTGGTGTTATTGTCGCCCAGGATATCGTTGGTTTTACCGAAGAAACTGTAATGCAAGGTATGTATGAGCCGGCGATTCGTGCCATAGTCGGAAAATTTGTCAGCGAAGGGTCGGCGCTTGGCGCAATCCTAATTGGTGAATTTGGACTCTTGACGATGACGGTAACTTATGTCTTGGGATTGCTGCTGCCGCTGGTTGTCGGCTTTTATCTGGCTTTATCGATTATGGAAGACTCGGGTTATTTACCACGTTTGGCCACACTGGTTGACCGCATCATGACCGGTATTGGCCTAAACGGTCGCGCTATTATTCCCCTTATCCTCGGTTTTGGTTGCGTAACTATGGCTACCATTACAACCAGGATTCTGGGTACCAAACGTGAGCGTACTATTGCTACCTCTGTGCTGGGGTTGGCCATACCATGTTCAGCGCAGTTAGGTGTTATTGCCGGGATGCTTGCTGGCATTGATACGAAATATATTGCTATATATGTAGTCGTGATTTTACTGGTGCTGGGTGTCATTGGGAAAATACTCAATAAAGTATTGCCAGGTGAATCCTCCGACCTCTTGATCGATTTGCCGCCCATTCGTCTGCCGCGCGGCGAGAATGTGCTAAAAAAGACTGTGACCAAATCGTATGCCTTCCTATTGGAGGCTACGCCGCTGTTTATGGTGGGGGCGCTTATCATTTCCGGCTTGCAACTGAGCGGACTTCTTGAAAGCATCCAGGTGGCGCTTGCCCCGTTGACTGAAGGACTTCTTAAACTTCCCAAAGAAACTGCTACCGCTTTTATTATGGGTATTATCCGCCGTGACTTCGGTGCCGCCGGTTTGAGTGATATGGATCTTACACCGGCACAAACTCTGGTAGCACTGGTAACAATTACATTGTTTGTTCCGTGTATAGCGTCAGTAATGGTTATGTTTAAAGAGCGCGGGAACAAAGAGGGTGCGTTGATTTGGATAAGTTCCTGGGTGTTTGCCTTTGTTATCGGCGCTATTGTAGCTGCGTTCGTAATCTAGCCTGCCTAGTAGAGGTGATTGTATGGAACAGCAAGTTTGCCCGCAATGCAAAATGGTATGCGAACAAGGAGCGGTGCGCTGCCCCCGCTGTCATAAGCTACTATTAACACAATGTCAGGGAAGTTGCAGCAAGTGTAAAGAGAAGAATAAGTGCTCCAGATAATAAGATAACCCCGGTGTTCAGGAACTGAACACCGGGGTTTTTTTGGATGCTATAGAATTCAGAACTACTTCGGCATATCGGCCGGGTCCATGATGGCGATGTCGCCTTCTTCGCCGGTGCGAATGCGGACTGCGTTAGCGACAGGGTAGACAAAGATTTTACCATCACCGATTTTACCGGTACGGCAAGCTGTTTTAGCAGCTTCCAAAACCCGTTCAACCGGCACTTCGCAGACAACAATTTCAACTTTGACTTTAGGAACCAGATTAATGTTGTATTCCTGACCGCGATACACTTCAGTGTGACCCTTAGTTAGACCGCAGCCATAAACTTGGGTTACTGTCATGCCTGTTACGCCGATTTTGTTCATGGCATCTTTAAGTTCTTCAAGTTTTTCCGGGCGGGTAATGATATCAACTTTAGTTATTGGTCTCATGGCGTTTTCCCCCTTTTTTCAGAACGTAAGTAATTACAGTTTACGCCAGTGTTGTCTTTTTGGCAACTATTTCTTGGGTGGCAGCGCTAGTGGATACACTAAAGCTGACAGGAGAACCAGTCATGAAGTCCTGATAAGCATAACCGCGTTCACCATGTTCGGTAATGTCAAGACCTTGTACTTCTTGTTCGGCAGAAGCCCGGACTTGCATAAACAGGCCGATAACCTTAATAATGATAAAAGTCATTACAATGGCGGTAATCCAGCTGGCACCTACACCAATAAGCTGAGTGGTGAGCTGACCGGCATTGCCATAGAACAGACCATCAGCGCCCGCAGGGTTAACAGATGTGGAAGCAAACAAGCCGGTGGCAATGGCGCCCCAGGTGCCGCCGATACCATGCACGCCAAAGGCGTCAAGAGAATCATCATAACCAACTTTAGCTTTAACCACAGCTACTGCCAGGAAGCAGATGATACCTGCGGCAAGGCCGATAATAACTGCGGGGATAGGGCTAACAAAACCGGCAGCCGGGGTAATGGCAACAAGGCCGGCTACGCACCCTGAAGCTGCGCCAAGAATAGTGGGTTTGCCATGGTGAATCCATTCAGTTAATACCCAGGAAACAGTTGCGGCAGCAGCAGCAATATGAGTAGTAACAAAAGCAGATGCAGCAAGACCATTAGCGCCAAGTGCACTGCCGGCGTTAAAGCCAAACCAGCCAAACCAGAGGAGTGAAGCGCCGATAACAGTCATAGGCAGATGGTGAGGCATCATAACTTCGGAGCCATATCCTTTGCGTTTGCCAATCATGAGGGCGATGACTAAACCGGATACACCAGAGATGATATGAACTACAGTACCGCCGGCGAAATCAAGTACGCCCAACTCACGCAACCAACCGCCTACGCCCCATACCCAGTGAGCAACAGGGTCATACACCAGAGTAGCCCAGAGCAGGGTAAATACTACAAATGCAGGAAATTTCATACGTTCAGCGAAAGCGCCGGTAATTAGGGCCGGAGTGATGACTGCGAACATTCCTTGGAAAATCATGAAGGCCAAATGAGGAATTGTTGCTGCGTAATCAGCATTCGGGTCTTGCCCAACACCGTTAAGCCCAATCCAGTCTAAAGCACCAACGAAATGGCTGATGTCCGGGCCAAAAGCAAGCGAGTAACCGAACAGCACCCACTGTACAGATATCAAACCGATAATAAAGAAGCTTTGCATGATGGTGGCCAGAGCATTTTTCGTTCTTACCATACCACCGTAGAATAAGGCCAGACCAGGAGTCATAATCATAACAAGTGCAGCACTTATAAGAACAAATGTAGTATCACCGGTATCAATTTTGGCCGCTTCGGCCGGAGCCTCGCCTTCAGCGAATACTGCCGGTACAAAGATAACTAGCAGCAACAGGCATAGAGTAAAAATAGTCCACAGCTTTCTCATAAAAATCCCTTCCTTTACTTAATAATATTTTTAAAATGAAAGCCAAATGGTAAATATACATCCCTCCTTACGGCAACCAAAACAAAAAGCGTCCTAAAAGCAGATAGCTTTCAGGACGCCATTGTCCGGACCGATAGACGCAAAAGCCTTCGCAATAATTTGCGAAGGCTTCATTGCCTGAGTGATTTATTTGATATCGTTACTATACCAAATTAAACAGGCTAGTGTCAAGCAAAAAAATGCGAAATCATGAAAAATGTTTTCGACAGGAAGAGCCTTATTGCTATTTTGCGCCCAATGTCTTGCCTGAGCTAACTGTCTGGCATTGAATAACTCGCTTGCTCATGGTATATTATATATGTAAAGTATATTCGGGAGTGGATGGGGCCTGGTGGCTCCTGCGGTCTTCAAAACCGTTTGCGCGGCGCTAATCCGTCGTGGGTGAGTTCGATTCTTACACGCTCCCGCCAGAGTAAAATCAAGGCTTCTCAGGTCTTTTTGACTGGGAAGCCTTTTACTTTTAATGGGCATCATTTATTCTCTTGGGAAGATATTTGGGAAGATTCTGCTTCGGGGCGCATGACTTGATCAAATATTGCAGTCATAATTTCCGTCATTCTTGCAGCAGCGTTTTTCGACTTATGCAGGTAGGTACGTGTTACCCGCGGTGCCATTCCAAAGCCACCGAGCGCACTCGACTGTTTGGTGGAATGCCCCAGCAATTCGCTTACGGTGACGGTATCCTTACTGTCTCCAGTCCGGCAAACCTGCCACCCAGATCGTTTCCTTTTATCGTTTTTTATCTGTTGATCCAGTTCCTCTAAAACCTGGTTGGTGATTTCACGGCCTACTTCATGAAGTTTATCAGCTAATTTCCGCTGAAATTCCTCAAAACCCATTTTTCCTGATAAACTATTTAAAACCATTTCGACGATAGAAAGGAATATTGGCATGAGAACACGAATAATTTCCATAGAAGACAACACCTCTGAGTAATCAATTTTTGGTTACTCGTCCAGGCTAGGGACGGTGCTGTCTTCTTCTATTTTGTCATCAAAAATTCCTACAATAATTTTACACTAACTAATGAATGAATTGTATTCAATCAGTTATGCTCGTTGAGACTTCATAGGTTGCCTTGCAGTTGGAACATTGATGGATCTCGCTCCATTGCGTTGCAGCTAATTGTTTCATTGTCACGAAGGTGCCGGGAGTTTCGGTGATTTGGTTGTGCTGACAATGCTCGCATGGATCGGCGCCCAGACCGGATGAATGAAAATCTCTAAAAGCTTCAGCTCTGACGCAGGTAGCTAGTAAGCTGTCTAAGGATGGTTCCGCGCCGTTTGCCAGCAGGCATTCTTCGGTAATTTCAGTTTGCTGGGAAGGGGTGCCGCAATTTGGACATTTGGCGATGTTTTTGTTGTTGTTCATGTTGTTAGCTCCTTTGAATTTGATATTGTTGAGTGATGAACCGATGCACTTAACACCATATTACACCTGAACGTAAGCGTAAAAGTATCCCCACATAGCGTATATGCTTCAATCCTGGGATAATGATCTCAGGAGGGATAAGCTGTATGGAAAATACAATAACAAGCAAGCGTAAGGCCTACTCTGCTGTCGAAAAAGCAGCGCTGATGGCAGCATATAAAGCCAGTGGCCTAAGCAAAAAAGAATGGTGCCAGGAAAATGCTATTGGCCTGAGCACATTGCAGAGATGGCTGCAGCACGAAAAAAAGCAGGACCAGCCGCAACCGGTACAAAACTGGATTCCTGTCATCCAGGCTGCGCCAGAACGATCAGCCAGCCTCGAAATACAAATCGGCAAATGCAAAATTGCCGTAGATACTAAAACAGATAAAAAACTCTTGGCAACGGTGCTTGGCGTACTGGTGGAAGTATGCTGAAACTATCGGAACATACACCAGTCTTTTTAGCCTGCGGGGACACCGATATGCGTAAATCCATTAATGGCTTAAGCGCATTGGTGCAGCATAGTTTTAAGTTGGATCCGTTTCAAAAAGCACTGTTCGTCTTTTGCAACAAACAACGCAATCGAATTAAGATTTTAACTTGGGAAGACAACGGCTTTTGGCTGCATTTAAAGCGCTTGGAACGAGGCCGTTTCAAATGGCCGACACTTGACGACGCCACCATGGCGCTTACCACAGAAGAACTGTGGAACCTGATTCAAAGCCCGGGCATCGAACAAAAACTGCGTCGCACGCAAGTTTTAAAAAGCCGCTAAAGTATTGATTTTACTGGCTTTTCGCCTCATTTTCCGGTATAATAGAAGATAAGAAAATGGTATCGGAAATGAGGATTTTTTCTTGCAAACACAGGCACAGCTTGAAGAAGAAAATGCGGAATTAAAGAAACGCGTTCAGGAATTGGAAGCGCTCAACAAGTGGTATATGGAGCAGTTGAAGCTGCTTCGCCAAAAAAAGTTTGGCGCTTCTTCGGAAAAAAGTAAACGCGATGACCAGGAACAGTTAAACCTCTTCAATGAGGCGGAAGCTGAGCGCCAACCGATTGCTGTGGAGCCGGACGTGGAAACCATGAGTTATCAGCGCAAAAAGGGTAAACGCGGAGAAAACATAAAGGACTTGCCGGTAGAAGTGATTGAATATACTCTGCCAGAAGGTGAACAGACCTGCCCTGCTTGCGGTGAAGAGCTGCATGTTATGAGCAAGGAAGTACGTAAGGAATTGACGATTGTTCCGGCAAAGGTCAAGGTTATCGAGCACGTAAACTATGTATACGGTTGCCGAAATTGCGAGAAAAACAATATAGAGACGCCGATCATCACGGCTAACGCGCCGAAAGCGTTGCTGCCTAAGAGCATGGTATCCGCCGAGCTTATGGCCTATATCATGAGCCAAAAATTCGTCAATGCTATGCCGCTGTATCGGCAGGAGCAGGAATTTAAGCGGCTTGGCGTAACGCTTTCCCGCCAAAACCTGTCCAACTGGGTTATTAAAGGTGTCGCACTTTTGGATCCTTTGTTAGCAGCCCTAAAAAAAGAGTTGCTTTCAAGGGATTTGTTGCACGCCGATGAAACTACTCTGGAAGTGTTGTGTGAACCCGGCAGACCGGCACAGACAGATTCCTATATGTGGTTATATCGAACGTCCGGGGATACGGATCATCCGGTTGTGCTCTATGACTACCAGGAAGGGCGCAGCGGGCAATTTGCCAAGGCGTACCTTGCAGGGTTTTCCGGCTATCTTCAGACCGATGGTTGGCATGGCTATCACAAGGTAGAAGAAGCCGGTGTAACCTTGTGCGGCTGTTGGGCACATGTTCGGAGAAAATTCAATGAAGCCTTGGTCGGCCCTGCGGCTAAACAGCCGGATAGTAAAGAAGCGATAGGTCTTGCCTATTGCAATAAGCTTTTCGACGTTGAAAAAAAGGCCGAGCACATGACGCCGGAAGAACGGCATGAACTAAGGCAAAAAGAAGCTAAACCAATTATCGAAGAGTTTTATAAATGGATAGAAGCTTGTTGGGCTGATACCTTGCCGCAAAGTCTACTGGGCAAGGCGCTTACCTATGCCCAAAATCAGAAAAAGTATCTGACAGCCTATTTGGCCGATGGCCGCATCGAAATATCGAATAATCGTGCGGAGCGATCTATCAAGCCTTTTGTGATTGGACGAAAAAACTGGCTGTTTTGCAATACGCCTGGTGGCGCAAAATCGTCCGCCGCTGTTTACAGCATAATCCAAACGGCCATAGAAAACGGATTAAATCCACAAGCTTATCTGGAATATGCCTTTAGGCAAATCCAACTGCAGGATACGCGCTCTGTATTGAAAAACTACTTCCGTGGGCTGAAGAAATTCCTGTAAGCTGTAAAATGCCTAATAAAAAAGCATAACGGTTCCAACAGCCATCTGATGTTTTATCATATCGTACATCAGGTGGTTTTTTATTGATAGGTGGTTTTGCTTTGACGCTTACACCTGAACCGGTAACTCCGTTTGCTATTGGAAAGTGGCGTGGTGTAATGAAGGAACTGATGTATGGAGAAAAGGCAAAGAAAGGTGCGCGGGGGAATTTTTATATTTGAACGATTGTAGTCCTTACTCATTAATGTCAGCTACAAGCTTGGCTGTTGATTGCCAAAAAAGTCGGAAACTCCGATAAATGTGAAAAAGTCGGAAACTCCACTTTTTTGGTTCCCGGCAATTCACAGGTCAAGGGCAAGTAATTTCGCTGGTGGATCACATATGGTAACTTATTTTGCGAAATGAGGGCATGTCAGTCAGGTTTCATTTAAATGCGGTATTAGATTTGCACTCTATTCAAGCACTAGAATTTAGAGTTTGGAGGGATGGCTGTGTATTGGGCGGTGGGTGTTGGGTTGTGATGGCAAAGAAAGGTGCGTGGGGGAGGTATACCTATTTTGTGAACCCATTAATGTCTGAAATACCCCGAAGGGGAACTCCCGGCAACCATATATTATAATATTGAAGGGAATTTCCCCCGAAGGGGCCGTCTTCAAATCTGCAACTGGAACCCCCGGGGCTGGAAAATCCGGGCAACTGATTTATCAACATCACCTGATACCCCTGGAAAAATTTATAATTTTTGAGAGGACTATTATTTTTTTCAATATGTACAATCTTTCAGTGTTGTCTGTGCTTTTTGGCTGACCTGTAAGTCCTATTCAATCCATATCAATAGGATTTGAGATATACAAATTTATATTGAATTCCTACTGGTATCTTTCCGTACCGCCTATAACCGACATGATTTATCGCATGGCGCAATAAAAATACGATAGCCAGCTTTTGTACATAGCTGGATTTAAAGAACAAGACGCCCATCATTATCGTCAGTATACGGGCCATGGCAAATTTGCGAACAAACCAGCGCCCCCCTAATACCCGTTAAGAGCCAGGAAATCAAACTGGTTCCCGACGATCTATATCACATCACCGCCGGCCGCAGCAATCTCATCGTAAATTTTGACGACCAAGACAGGCAGTTTTTGACAAGGTTATAGTTGTGGAATGAATACTGTAGGGAGAAGAGAAGGACGAGGGGAGGTGCGTGGAGGCCATGTACCCATTGCCTGCTCTAATGAGCCCAAAGGGCAAAACTTTTTGAAGAAGAAGAAACGTATTATTGAAGCCGTACGCTCGAAGGAAACCGAATTAAATCTGCATAATTTCATTTTGAGTTACTGTTGACAAAATACGTCGAGCGTGGTATGTTATTCCTGCAAGAAGCTGGTGCACACCGCCAGAGATTAACTTACTAAGAAATATGAGATAAAGCGCCTCGGCGCCAAGTAAAGCCCCTAGTGTGGGTCTACCTATTTGGCATCGGAGGCGCTATTATTTTTTCTACAAAAAAATATTGGGAGGAAATGAGAATGGATTTGGTGGAAATAACAATTACGCAGGCAGAGCGAAGGAAGGCGCAGCAGCAACTTATTGAAAGGCGTCGGGCGCAATGGTGCGAAGAAGGAGCTGAGCTTATGGAACGGCGTCTCAATACGGGATTGACGGCGACCTATGTAGCGCGGCAGATGGAAATTGATGTAAAAAGATTGCGCCGATTGGAGCGAGGGGAGCCGGTGAAACAGGCCTATCTGCTTCGAAAATCGTATGAGAACGTCTTGGCCTATCAGGAAAAGGTGCTCAAGAATGAGCAATTGGCTGCTGAGGTGGCAAAGTTACGCAGCCAACTGCATCAGACTAATGTGATCGTCGAAGTAAACGCTGGTCTATTCCTGGAGTTCCGACTACACCGCCGTTAAAAAAGCGGTCCGTTATATAAGTGGCAGTATCTTGTCATCAAACTTGCGATTTCACCGGAATATGTAACGATATTTTACCACAGGACAACTCCCCAGTCCGGACGGGTGTTCGCTGTTGCGTAAAGTCAAGTAAGCCTGGTGTCGATGATCCGACTTCGGCCAACTTCGCAATACTGCTCGCCCGCCTGAACATACAGGACACATTCAAAGATAAGAAATATGGAACACTCACGATAAATGCGGCAGCCTATATTAGCTCGCGCAAGGACAAGCGATAAGAACTTTAATACGCTTGTATCCAACTGTTATAAGTTTTTACGCATGTATATCGTTGAGTGTTTTTTGCTGTGATTGACTATGATGACGATTAGGGAAGGATATAATATGGATTTTAATCAAATTCTTGTTGCATTGGGATTTAAACCGATAACCTATAAGACAAAAGCGCTGAAAGTAGACGCGCCGAATAAACTGCTTGCAGGAATGCAGCGTATCAAAGAAAAGCAAGAAAAGTTCAATAAATATGTTTTGAAGAACCGGAAGCCGCAAACATTTTTATCCGGTCAGTGGGCGTATTCTCAGCTACATACTGTCAATCGTGTTAAAGCACTGGAAGATAAGCAGGACGTGTATTTTACACCTAATCGGCTTTCGGGAAGGCACCGCAGCGAAGATGAGGTACAAAGCTGTGATAATTTCAGCATTGATTTGGATGCGGGAAAAGACGAACATGGCAACTATTTACCGATAGAGGTTGTGGAGCTTCGCAAAATCGATATGTTAAAAATGATTAAGACGCTGCCCCAATATACAGCTCTTGTCCAAACCAGAAATGGCTACCACGTGCACTGGTCAATTAAAGAAGGCGCCAACATTATTTTGTCAGAGTGGAAGAAAATCCAGGCGTACATCGTTGACAAGACAGGGGCTGATCCACAGGTTAAGGATGGGGCAAGGCTAATGAAATTACCCTATACATTCGCGATGAAAGGAGGAGCTTACGACCCTTATCTGGTTAACATTGTTGAGGTGAATGAAGTAGAGTATGACCCTCAAGAACTGTTAAAATTATTTGAAGAGTGGGAAGGGGAAGTTGCCCCCACCAATATTACTATTCCTACAGTAAGAAAAAATACTACAGTACCTACTATAGGGGCGCAGGCAGGTGTGGAGAGCTATACCGACAATATCGCCGCCATCAAAGAATTGGATCATCGCTACTTTAATAGCTTATTTAAGCAACAGATGCAACGTATGACACGGAAAGAGGCAATGAAATATTTTTTACAGTCAAAAGTGAACCTCAGCTCATTCCTGGGGCTTCCTGAACGCTTCTCCTGCATCTTCCATAACGACAAGAATCCTTCGGCCGTTATTATGGCTCCAAGAGGGGCGCATACCAGATGGACCTACCTGTGTCACTCCAGCAACTGTTCATTAAATGCTCCGATGGATATCATCGACGTAGTAGTGAGAATCGCAGGCGTGAATTTTAACAGGGCAATTATGTTTCTGGCTGCCTGTTTTAACATCAGTATTCCAGGCAAGCGGGGCCGGCACATTAACGATATAATTAAAGGTAACATTACAGCTGTCCAAACGATCATGGATGAAAGTAAGGCATACAAAAGGAAGTTGCAGCCAATTATGAATGCTTACACAGCCCTTCTAGAGATAGCCAGAACTAGTGCGAATATGACCGACACCCAATACTATGGTACAGATGTTTACTTTTCGGCGTCTAAGAGATTCTTGGCAAAACAGATCGGAACAAATGATGAGGGTTCAACGTATCGCAAAACAGTGCTATTGGCTGCATTGGGGCTTGTAGAGAAGGTTGCCGATAATGATTTGCCTGAATCAATCAAGCAACGTGATTACCTCTACAAACGCGATCTGGAGATGTACTATGGAGGCGACCGTACAATTCAATATTATCGTATTAAAGCCATAGACTCACTGAAGGAGATGCAGATCATCAAAAAACAATTGGACAAATAGATCGCCGGAAAAGGGCAGATCGACAAAATCAACGAAAAACTGATTACCAGAATTTTCGGGTACGATGTTGCAGCAGCCATCTATGCTAAAAAAGGCCAGAGAAATACTGCATATGCCAGTCAGAGGAGCAACCAGGAACATGCGTTGATTGTATAAATAAGTTGAGCATATACCTGTTGAAGCGGATCAAACCGGTATTGAAGGTATAACTTAATACCGGCGACATCAGAGAGAATTAGGATATTATGCCCAAGGGTAGTGTAACTCGTTGTCTGAACAGCATAGTCTATTTTTTGGTGACATCAGCCGTTGCCAAGTGAATGATCTTGCGAAGCGCACAAGTGGTCTATCTTATAACTGTGATTTACAGACTTGGCCGTTATTGCCAAAAAGTCGGGTGGTCTGATTTATTTAAATTAGTCGGATGCTCCGACTTTTTACTTTCTCGCAATCTATAGGTCAATGGTAAAACATTATTTTAAAAATATAATCCTCTTCCCCTTGGGTGGAGAGAGGATTTCTTTATTTAGATGCCGATCGGTTACTAAGGGGAATTAACCGGAAGACGTCGATCTCCAATTAGCTTCATTTACGATTTGGGGTGGTGTTCTTGCTAGTGAATGAGGTATATATTGAAGATATACTATTAATAGATCACAGTATATACTTTTCGTGTAGAATTTTCGTATGTGTAATGCTGAAAATTCGGCGGTAATTTATTACTGTTGCAACTGTCTGGAAAATATTAGAAGGTTAAGCGCAAAATCGGGCAAACTCGCGTAAAATAAGGATTTCGCGCTGTTAAAGCAAGGGGAAGGGGCGCGTAAAAGCCCATTATGTTAAAACGAGCCAGGTGGGTTTCCAGGGAATTTTTCCTTTGTAATATTTTAGCAAAGACGAGTATTTATTCAGTTGACTTCAATTGTCAACTGACCAATTTGCTTCGTAAGCTCCTCCACTTCTGCATCATGTTTTTTCTTCATTTTTTCGGCTTCATCACTGTTTTTGGTAAAGACTAAGTGCATCTTTTGCAAAGCTTCCGATTTCCAGCGTTGCAACTGATTTGGGTATATTTCATACTCTATTGCAATTTCGGCTAAGGTTTTGTTTTTTTTTCGATAGTTCAACAACGATAGTCGCTTTTTTAAGGCAATTAACAGAAGTATTTTGGGTATATAAAAGCCAGCGAAGCCAGTAACGGCGCAAGCTATACGAACAGGAAATTAGACACAGTTAACGAATAAATAATCTAGATTGGTAGTCTATAAGGGCTGCCGAATACAGTAAGTATGGAAAGAGGTCTATATTAGCGTGGAACATCAGAATTTAGCCAGCTTTATCTGGTCGGTAGCCGACCTGTTGCGTGGCGATTTTCGTCAGAGCGAATACGGGCGAATCATATTGCCGTTTACCTTGTTACGCCGCCTGGAGTGCGTTTTAGCGCCTTACAGAGACGAGATTATGACTGAATACCAAGCTTTTAAGGATTCAGGTGTCGATCTTGATTTAGTCTTATGCCGGGAAGGCCGCTATTTTTATAATTTGACGCCGTTTACGCTGGCCAGCTTGGGCGAGACTGATACCAAAGCCAACCTGGAGGCATATATTAACGGGTTTAGCAAATATGCCAAGGAGGCCTTTGAGCAATTTAGCTTTTTTACTTGGATAGATAAATTGGCGGCAGCCAATCTCCTATATTTGGTTGTGCAGAAGTTTAAGGATATTGATTTGCACCCTGAGACCATCAGTAACTATGAAATGGGCCTGGTGTTTGAGGAGCTTATCCGCCGGTTTGCAGAGGCTGCCAATGATACGGCCGGGGAATATTTTACGCCGCGCGACGTGGTTAGACTGGCAACAACCTTGGTGTTTGCCCCTGACCATGAGGTGCTGTCCGGTGAAGGGGTTATCCGCACGTTATATGACCCTTGCTGCGGCACCGGTGGTTTTCTGGCCTCCGGCATTGAGCAAGTGCACGAATGGAACGCCAGCGCGGTTATCAAGCCCTACGGGCAGGAACTTAATGCCGAATCATATGCTATCGCTATGGCGGACATGATGATTAAAGGCTATGATCCGTCAAATATTAAATTGGGTAATACTTTGGCTGATGACCAACTGCCCCTAGAGCGGTTCCATTACTGTTTAGCCAATCCGCCTTTTGGTGTTGACTGGAAAAAGGTGCAGAAGGAAGTTGAGCAAGAGCACCGGGAGAAGGGATATAAAGGCCGTTTTGGCCCAGGCCTGCCCAGGGTTTCTGATGGCTCGTTGCTATTTTTGATGCATCTATTATCGAAACGTATGGGAGATGCGACTGGAACACGGATTGGCATCATCCTTAACGGCTCACCGCTCTTCACTGGCGGGGCTGGAAGCGGCGAAAGCGAGATTCGCCGGTGGATTTTAGAGAACGATTGGCTGGAAACCATTGTCGCGTTGCCTACCGATTTGTTTTATAATACTGGCATTGCAACCTATGTTTGGGTTTTAACTAACCGGAAAAGTCCAGAGCGCAAGGGTAAAGTTCAGCTCGTTAATGCTGCTGATTTATGGACGCCGATGCGTAAGAGTCTGGGCAGCAAACGGCGCTATATGAGTGATGAACAAATTGCCGAGATTGCCCGTTTAGTAGCCGATATGCAGGAAGGTGAGCGGTGCAAAATTTTCTCAACCACTGACTTTGGTTATCGCCGCATTACGGTAGAACGGCCATTACAGCTGGCCTTCTTACCGCACGATAAGGACAGGCTGGCGCTTTTGCAGGAAGATACTGCCTGGACAAAACTTGCTGAAGAACGACGGCAAGGCTTGCACAAGGTGCTTGCTAGCTTGGCCGAGCGTTACCTGGACAGGGAAGTATTCTTTAAAGACGTGACCAAGGGCCTAAAGGCGATTGGTCAAGATGGATTAACGGCGCAAGAAAAGAAGCTGCTGTAAAAGACGCTGGGTGAGCATGATCCAGCAGCTGCGATTTGTAAGACTAAGGGAGCCATTGAGCCAAATCCTGACCTCAGGGACTATGAGAATGTGCCGCTGACACAAGATATTGAGGAGTATTTTGCCCGGGAGGTACTGCCCCATGTGCCTGAAGCCTGGATTGATATTGCTAAGTGTGACGAACGGGACGGCAAGCCTGGTATTGTCGGGTATGAAATCAGCTTTAACCGCTATTTTTACCGCTATCAGCCGCCACGGCCATTAGCGGAGATTGACGCTGAATTAAAAGCTGTCGAGGCGGAGATTCAGGCGCTACTTAAGGAGGTAGCGGAATGATCGATTACCGAAAAGCAGGTATTTCTCCTTCCTGTCAGTGGCCAATTAGAAAGGCTAAATTTATATTTGCAAACTATATTAAACGCGGAACTGATGGAGCTGAAGTCTTATCAGTCTCCCAAGTGAAAGGTGTTTATCCTCAAAATAAGTTAATAGAAGAGACTGGAAGTAGGGTTGTTTTAGCATTAGGGGGAACCTATAACTTTAAACAGGTTAATAAAGGGGACTTCGTTATAAGTCTTCGGAGCTTTCAGGGCGGGATTGAGTATTCTAAATTTAACGGAGTTGTTAGTCCGGCTTATACTGTTTTGCATCCTACTATTAAAATTATCGATGACTTTTATCGTTTTCTGTTTAAATCAGAGCATTTCATATCAAGGATTAATGCTGCTACAGTAGGTATTCGTGATGGGAAAACCATCAAATATGAGGAGTTCGCCGAATTAGAAATCCCGGCTCCGCCGTTAGCAGAGCAAATAGCGATTTCGAGTTTTCTCGACCGCGAAACCGCCCGTATTGACACTCTTATCGAGAAAAAGGAAGCCCAGATCCGGCTGCTTGAGGAAAAGCGGCAGGCATTGATTTCTCATGCTGTGACCAAGGGTTAAATTCGGATGCGCCGATGAAAGATTCGGGGGTAGAGTGGCTGGGGGAAGTGCCGGAACATTGGGATGTAGTTCCTCTACTAAAAAAAATATCATCAATTGTTGATTATCGGGGTAGAACGCCGCAGAAGGTTGAAGATGGGATTTTTCTGCTAACGGCTCGTAATATTGGAAAAGGAAAAATAGATTACGAGTGTGCGCAGGAATACACCACAGAAGCCGATTATCGGGAGATTGTAAAGCGTGGCAAGCCGGTAGTTGGTCATGTTGTATTCACGACTGAAGCGCCTCTGGGGCATGTTGCTAATCTGGACCGGGACGATATAGCGATTGCGCAGCGAGTAATTAAATTTGATGGTTTAGCAAAGACATTGGACAATACTTTCCTAAAATACTTCATACTTAGCTCATTTTTTCAAGCGCAGCTATATTCATATGCAACAGGATCAACTGCTTTGGGGATAAAAGTAGAGAAGCTTGTATACTTGCGGCTTGTTTTGCCTCCATATAGTGAACAACAGATAATAGTCCGATATCTTGAAGAACAAGTGAGGAATATTACTAGGATAATTGATGCAGTTCGGTCTTCAATTGATATCCTCCGCGAACGCCGCAGCGCTCTCATTACCGCTGCTGTCACCGGGCAGATTGACGTGAGAGAGGCAGCAATCGAATGAACTATTACACTTACAGAAGAATTTGTGGGAGGGGAGTACAATGGCTAATTCCAACTTAGAAAAATTGCATAAAACCTTTGACGAAATCTTAAATGTTGATACCGAGAATAACATTGAGTTTTGGTATGCAAGAGACTTGCAAGGATGTTTGGGGTATGCAAGATGGGAAAATTTTATTGTGGCTATCCATAGAGCTATGGAATCTTGCAAAAGCACAGGGATAGAAGTGACAAACCATTTTCGTGAGGTCACGAAAATGGTTGAGCTCGGTAGTGGGGCAAAGAGGAATATTCAGGATTACATGCTCACCCGGTATGCCTGCTATTTGATAGCGCAAAATGGCGATCCTAAAAAGGAAGAAATCGCTTTTGCTCAAAGCTATTTTGCGTTGCAAACTAGAAAACAAGAGCTTATCGAAGACAGAATGAATTTGCTTGCCAGAATTGAGGCAAGGGATAGATTAAGGGAATCAGAAAAACAGCTATCGAAAAATATCTATGAGCGCGGTGTTGATGATGCCGGTTTTGGGAGAATACGCTCAAAAGGTGATAAGGCATTGTTCGGTGGTAGAAATACTAGTGACATGAAAATCAAGCTTGGAATAAAGGAGAATAGGCCATTAGCAGATTTTTTACCGACATTAACAATAGCAGCCAAGAATTTGGCAACTGAAATGACCAATCATAATGTAACTGAATCTAATTTACATGGTGAAGTGAGTATAACAAACGAACATGTACAAAATAACTTAAGTGTTCGTGAGATGCTTGGAAAAAGAGGAATAAAACCAGAGAATTTGCCGCCTGCTGAAGATATTAAGAAGCTTGAACGCCGTGTAAAAAGTGAAGAGAAGAAGTTAGCTCACGAGGCTGGAAAATTGCCAGAATAGGCAAGGCAAAAAAGGATGCCTGCCACTTATTTACAGATAATTCAAATTATGGTATGATATGCGCAACCGAGCCCACCACGCCTCTTCATCGAAAGCGTACCAGGTGGGACTTTTCGTTGGATACTAAATTACCAGTAGTTGCATTTTCTACAACAACTGCGATAAAGGCAGTTAACAGGAGCCTTGGCGAAAGGAGAAGATCACTGATGCAAGGTGCTCATCGGGAAAAGGGCTTTCAAGAATATATTGTTAAGCAATTGGCGTCACGAGGTTGGCGAGTTGGTAAATCTTCGGACTATGATACGAATAAAGCCCTCTTGCCGTTAGAGGTAATTGCGTGGTTAAAGGAGAGCCAACCTAAGGCGTGGAGTCGTTTGGAAGCCTTAAATAAGCAGAATACGACTGCAGTCGTTCTTGAGCAGCTCGTTAAAAAGCTGGAATCTCAGGGAACGCTGGAGGTTTTGCGGCGGGGATTTGCTGTCGCTGGCGGCGGAACTCTTCAAATGAGCCAAGGCTTACCTGAGGATGACCGCAACCAGGAAGTTCTCCACCGGTATCGGTGTAACCGGTTTACTGTTGTTCCTGAATTGACCTATAATCAGCTGACCGGTGCGCGGCTTGATCTAGCCTTCTTTATTAATGGTTTACCGGTAGCTACTGCCGAACTTAAAAGCGACTTGGCACAGCCGCTGGCTGCTGCTATACGCCAATACCGGGAAGATCGGCCGCTCCGCTGTCCGGAAACAGGGCGGGAAGAGCCGCTGTTAAAGTTTCTGCGTGGTGCATTGGTGCATTTTGCGGTAACCCAGAACGAAATCGCCATGACCACCCGCTTGAACAACGAAAAAACGAGGTTTCTCCCTTTTAACCAGGGCTATCAGGATGGGGCGGGCAATCCGCCGGGTACAGCTGAGCGATACGCCGTGGCCTATTGGTGGGAGGAAATTCTGCTGCCGGACAACTGGCTGCGCATCTTTCACCGCTTTCTACTCCTAAAGAAGGAGACCAAAGAAGATGCTCAGGGGCGGCCGTATATTAGCGAAACGCTCTATTTTCCCCGCTATCACCAGTGGGAGGCAGTGACCAAGCTAGCAGCGACAGTACGGTTAGAGGGGCCGGGGCATCGCTATTTAATTGAGCATAGTGCGGGGTCAGGCAAAACCAACTCCATAGCCTGGATATGCCATGAATTAATTAGGCTGCGGCAGCCGGATGGTAAAAAGTATTTTGATACCGTTATTGTGATTACCGACAGGAATGTGCTTGATGCCCAATTACAAGACGCTATCCAGCAGATAGACCACCAAAAAGGGGTTGTTCGCGCTATTGACCGGGAAAACAGTAACCTTCCCAAAAGCGCGCAATTGGTCACCGCATTAAAAGGCACGGCGCCGATTATTGTCTGCACCTTACAGACCTTCCCATATGCCATGGAAGCCATCCTAACCGAAACAACCCTGAAGAACCGGAATTTTGCCGTTATCGTCGATGAAGCTCATACATCGCAACTGGGGTCATCGGCATCGAAATTGCGGGCGTTATTGTCACTTGATCTGGCTGAAGCCGAAGCAATGACGGCAGAAGAGCTGTTGGCCGAGATGCAAAAAGTACGGGGGTTCCCGTCCAATGTTTCCTATCTTGCTTTTACTGCCACACCAAAGCACTCCACCTTTAGCCTATTCGGCAGATTACCTCGCCCCGACGAACCGGCAGGTGAGGATAACCTGCCGCAAGCCTTTCACCGCTACACCATGCGTCAGGCAATCGAGGAAGGTTTTATTTTAGATGTACTTAAGAATTATATTAGTTATAATACCGCTTTTCGGTTGGGTTCGGAGGTTTTAGCCGACAAACGGGTCGACAGTAAGCAAACGCGGCGGGCGTTGGCCCGCTGGTTATCCCTGCATCCAACCAATGTGGCACAAAAAGTGGAAATGATTATTGAGCATTTTCGCCGGTCCGTAGCACACCTATTAAACCATCAAGCTAAGGCCATGATTGTGACTACCAGCCGTCCGCAGGCTGTGGCTTATAAGTTGGCGTTTGATCGGTATATAAAGGAGCGGGGCTACAGGGATTTGGCTGCTATGGTGGCCTTCTCCGGTGTTGTGACCGGCAAAGATGTAGTGCCGGAGCTTGAGGGGCAAGACTTTGATGAAAACAGCATGAATCCTGAGCTTCGAGGCAGGGAAATGCGTAAAGCCTTTGATGGACCGGAATGGCAGGTCATGATTGTAGCCAATAAGTTTCAGACAGGCTTTGACCAGCCTAAGCTGGTTGCTATGTATCTCGACAAGAAGTTATCTAATGTGGACGCAGTGCAAACGCTATCCCGGTTGAACCGGACCTATCCGGGCAAGGACAGAACTTTTGTCATTGATTTTGTTAATGACCCGGAACAAATCGTAGAGGCTTTCCGTCAATATTATCAGGGCGCAGCAATTGAGACTGTGCAAGACCCCAATGTAGTTTACCAGCTAAAAGAACGGCTGGACAGCATTTCCTATATACCCGCGATGATGTTATGGCCTTTGGGGAAGAAATGGCAAGAGGAGACGGCGGCAGGGCCACTAAGTTTGAGGCCATACTTACGCCGATTGCTCGGGAGTATAATGACCGCTTAAGCGGTATCAACCAAGCCATCCGGCTGGCGGAGCAAAGAGCAGACGAGTGCGAGCGTTTAGGTGACAAGCAGGGAGCAGAGAAAGCGGAACTGGAGCGCAGCGAGCAGGCCAAAGCCCGGGATGGATTGCTGTTATTTAAGAGCAATCTGGCTAAGTTTGTCCGGCAATACGAGTATATTGCCCAGATTATTGACCTGGGCGATCCTGAGCTGGAGGCCCTTTGCGGTCTGGCGCGCTACCTTGGCAAAAAACTAAACGGAGTAAGTCCTGACGAAATCGACCTATCCGGTCTCAAAATGACGCACTATAGACTATACGAGGCGGGACGGTTGGATAATTCCCTCGGTGTACGTGAAGTCGCTCCAGGCCTAAAGCCGATTACCGGCGCGGGAACACGGGAACCTCGTGATAAAATGAGAGACTTTTTGACCCAAATTATTGAGCAGCTTAACCAATTGTTCGGCGAAGGCATCGGCGATGAGGATAAAATCGCTTTGGCAGGACAGGTAAGTGAAAAGCTCCGGGCTAATGAGACGGTAATGGCGCAGGTTAAGAATAATACCAAGGATATGGCTACCCAGGGTGAATTAAAGAATGCTACTGTAAAAGCGGTGCTCGAAGCGCGAAAAGCTCAAAGGGAAATGGTGGATCGCCTGCTCTCCGGGCCGGATGCACTGGCCGGTTTTGTCGGCATTATGTATGATATTTTAAGGGAAGGAGCGTCGCTGCAGCAAGGACGCGACAATAGTTATTAATAGGCACTTTTTGATAAATTTCTATGATATTATTCAAATATTTCTTTGAAAAACGTATAATGAGAATGATAAGATCAAACGATGATAGTAACAGGTGCCTGTTGGGAGGTGAAGGATTATGGCGACTGGCGAACAAATTAAGGCTCTGGTAAAGTCACACTTTGAAAACAATTCTGAGCGTTTTTCCACAACTGCTCTACAAGTAGCTGCACATGAGGCGCGTCAAGGTCATGAAGCCCTTGCTAAACAAATCAGAGACTTGGTTCAGGCGTCTAAATCCGTTAGTCCTACGGTCTCTGTTATTCAGTTTAAGCGTGAAATTAGTGACTTAATTTTATGCAAGAATTCTGACAGTCGGCTCAATGATTTGATTTTGACTGAAGGTTTAAAAAGTAAGCTGAAGCGTGTGTTGGTAGAGTACCGTCAGCAAGATAAATTAAAAAGTTTTGGATTAAACAATCGACGTAAGCTTTTGTTGGCAGGACCACCGGGTACAGGTAAAACTCTCACGGCGGCAGTACTGGCTGGGGAACTGCGTCTTCCGCTCATGACCATATTAATGGATAAGCTTATTACAAAATATATGGGGGAAACTAGCGCCCGGTTGCGTCAAATATTTGAGACGATTCAGGAACACCGTGGTGTATATTTATTCGATGAATTTGATGCTATCGGTGCAGATCGGTGCTATGATAATGATGTCGGTGAAATGAGGCGTGTATTGAACTCTTTCCTTATGTTTATCGAGAATGATACATCCTCAAGTATTATTGTTTCTGCTACAAACAATCTTAAAATACTGGATCAGGCACTATTCCGGCGCTTTGATGATGTGCTGCTCTATGATCGGCCTCGCGGCAATGAAATTGAGAGATTAATTAAAAATAAGCTGGCATCTTTTTTGCCATCAGATTTCGGGCTAGGCGCTATCGTAAAGGATGCTGAAGGTCTAAGTCATGCTGAGATTGGGCAAGCATGTGAGGATGCACTTAAAGACGCAATATTGAAGGACGAAGATAAAGTAACATTTGAAGTTCTCAGTCATGCTATCCAGGACAAGAGAGTGGCTTATAATCAGAACTGGAGGGAGTAAGCATGGCTGGATTACCGCATTTGTTTGTACATGATGGGAGAGAAGTTACCAAATTTACTAGTCCCACAGGTGGACCAGAGCGAAGTTGTCTGCCGAATAGAGAAAGACAAGCTCACGCAGCCTTGCTTTGGCACAAATTGAATCAGGCTTGGGAGCAAACATCTGTGAGAATGCAAGAGCGCAGGGCAATCACGTTGCCTTGTCGGAATGGCGTTTACCTTGAGTTTAAGAGTGCAGCTGGAAGTAAATTGCCAGTACACAGCTTGGAGCAAATCAGTTCAGGTGTGAGGCTGCTAAATGTGCGGCAAGATGGGGCTCATGGACAAGAAATAACAACGGCGACAGTATATATCCCCGCGGGCAAGCAGAGTCTGTTTCTGAACAAATTAGCCAAATATGAAACTGAAAATACTAAGAAGGACCGACCACGGTACGAAAACCTCTTTGCGCCAATTGAAGACATTCGGACTGCTATGTTAGAGTCGTTCTGGCTTGACCCAATAGACTCTATGCCTGGAGATGAAGATATTTGGTGTGAGGCTTGGCTACAAGGAGAAAGCCAAGAAATACTGGATCACATATTTAACGTATCTAGTACTCTTGGCATTATCGTGAATAGAGAAGAGGTATTGAAGTTTCCAGAACGCATGGTAGTGCTCATTAAGGCAAATCGCCAACAGCTAGTCTCTCTGATTGAATCAAGCCCATACATTGCCGAGTTTAGAAAAGCTAGAAGTACCCCCGGCTTTTTTACTCAGTTGGACAATAACGAACAGGCCGAATGGGCTCAGGAGCTTTTAGCACGATTGAGAATTTTGCCGAGTGATGTGTCGGTATGTATTTTAGATACCGGCGTTAATAATGGACACCCTTTACTTGCTCCGCTATTGGCTAACCGTGACTGCCAAGCCTATCAAACAGATTGGGGCGCTTTTGACGATGGTGGACATGGTACTCTAATGGCAGGATTGGTTGCCTATGGTGACCTAGCAGTGGAACTGGCCAGTGGTAATGCGGTAGAAATTGCTCATCACCTTGAATCTGTAAAAATTTTCCGGTCGAGCCAGCCGAATAATCGGGACTTGTATGGATATATAACCCAACAGGGCGTACACTTGGCGGAAATTGTCAATCCGGCTTATAAAAGGACCATTTGCATGGCTGTTACATCATCAGATGGACCACAAACAGGAAGACCATCTTCCTGGTCTGGTGCCATTGACGCTCTAACTTCAGGCTACTATGACGATCATCGGCGGTTATTCATTGTCTCTGCAGGGACTATTCCTGTGGCAAGCTGGGGTGTATATCCGGAAACTAATCTAAATACATCCGTGGAAGATCCGGCGCAGTCGTGGAACGCATTAGCCGTTGGCTCGTATACGCAAAAAGACCTAGTAACAGATAAAACGTATGGAAAGCTTACTCCAATTGCGCGGCCAAACCAAATCTCTCCGTCTACCACTACGTCCTTGAACTGGGATAGCAGGTGGCCTGCAAAACCGGATATTGTCTTTGAAGGTGGAAACGGCGTTTGTGATGCTAGCGGATTTTATTCTGACTGGGATGAGCTCTCTCTTCTTACCACTAGTCATCAACCGCACAGAGGTTTTTTTGCAAGCTTTTGGGGGACGAGTGCTTCTACAGCATTGGCTGCACGGTTAGCTGCAAAAATACAGGTACAATATCCTGATAGCTGGCCAGAGACTGTTAGAGGTTTAATGGTTCATTCCGCTGAATGGACGCCCGAAATGAAAGAGCAGTTCATTTCAACTGGCAGTAGAGGTGAGTATAGAAGGCTTCTTCATATTTGCGGATATGGAGTACCTAATACAGCCTGGTGTTTAACGAGTTCACAAAACAGATTAACGCTTATCGCGGAGGCAGAGATGCAGCCATTTGAAAAGTCTCCTAGTGGTGGTTATAGAACCCGTGAAATGCACCTTTATGAACTGCCTTGGCCCCGTGAAGTGCTTCGCGAGCTAGGCGATACACCTATCACTATGCGGGTTACTATATCTTATTTCATAGAGCCTGCTCCGGGAGAGATTGGCTGGGGTGATAGATACAGATATCCTTCTCATGGGTTGAGATTTGATATCAACTCGCCGCATGAGACGAAGGAACAGTTTCTCGTTAGACTAAATAAAGCTGCGAGAGATGAAGGGCAACGCCCAGACACATCAAGCGGTAGCGCTCGCTGGGTCATTGGACAGGCTAGTGATTTGGGATCTGTACACTCTGATTATTGGACGGGGACTGCAGCAGATGTCGCTGAGTGCAATTATATTGGCATATATCCAACAACCGGGTGGTGGAAACTTAGACCACATTTAGGCAGATACGATCGCCTCGCAAGATATTCTTTGATTGTATCGCTTCAAACCCCGGATCTCCCTATAGACATATATACTCCGGTTGCTAATAAAGTAACAGTTCCGGTAATGTATTAATTTTCGTTAATTCATATGTAAGCGTAAAAGTATCCCCACATAGCGTATATGCTTCAATCCTGGGATAATGATCTCAGGAGGGATAAGCTGTATGGAAAATACAATAACAAGCAAGCGTAAGGCCTACTCTGCTGTCGAAAAAGCAGCGCTGATGGCAGCATATAAAGCCAGTGGCCTAAGCAAAAAAGAATGGTGCCAGGAAAATGCTATTGGCCTGAGCACATTGCAGAGATGGCTGCAGCACGAAAAAAAGCAGGACCAGCCGCAACCGGTACAAAACTGGATTCCTGTCATCCAGGCTGCGCCAGAACGATCAGCCAGCCTCGAAATACAAATCGGCAAATGCAAAATTGCCGTAGATACTAAAACAGATAAAAAACTCTTGGCAACGGTGCTTGGCGTACTGGTGGAAGTATGCTGAAACTATCGGAACATACACCAGTCTTTTTAGCCTGCGGGGACACCGATATGCGTAAATCCATTAATGGCTTAAGCGCATTGGTGCAGCATAGTTTTAAGTTGGATCCGTTTCAAAAAGCACTGTTCGTCTTTTGCAACAAACAACGCAATCGAATTAAGATTTTAACTTGGGAAGACAACGGCTTTTGGCTGCATTTAAAGCGCTTGGAACGAGGCCGTTTCAAATGGCCGACACTTGACGACGCCACCATGGCGCTTACCACAGAAGAACTGTGGAACCTGATTCAAAGCCCGGGCATCGAACAAAAACTGCGTCGCACGCAAGTTTTAAAAAGCCGCTAAAGTATTGATTTTACTGGCTTTTTGCCTCATTTTCCGGTATAATAGAAGATAAGAAAATGGTATCGGAAATGAGGATTTTTTCTTGCAAACACAGGCACAGCTTGAAGAAGAAAATGCGGAATTAAAGAAACGCGTTCAGGAATTGGAAGCGCTCAACAAGTGGTATATGGAGCAGTTGAAGCTGCTTCGCCAAAAAAAGTTTGGCGCTTCTTCGGAAAAAAGTAAACGCGATGACCAGGAACAGTTAAACCTCTTCAATGAGGCGGAAGCTGAGCGCCAACCGATTGCTGTGGAGCCGGACGTGGAAACCATCAGTTATCAGCGCAAAAAGGGTAAACGCGGAGAAAACATAAAGGACTTGCCGGTAGAAGTGATTGAATATACTCTGCCAGAAGGTGAACAGACCTGCCCTGCTTGCGGTGAAGAGCTGCATGTTATGAGCAAGGAAGTACGTAAGGAATTGACGATTGTTCCGGCAAAGGTCAAGGTTATCGAGCACGTAAACTATGTATACGGTTGCCGAAATTGCGAGAAAAACAATATAGAGACGCCGATCATCACGGCTAACGCGCCGAAAGCGTTGCTGCCTAAGAGCATGGTATC